>JBIKHR010000198.1:0-5814 GCA_044362035.1 Polaromonas sp.
GCGATTTTTTACCGCGCGCGCTGAATGCTTTTACCCCCAAAAAAACCGCGACCCTGGGGTCGCTTTTTTCGTTCACTGCCTGGCTTCAATGCCGGAAGTGCCTCACGCCGGTCGTGACCATCACCACGCCGCGCTCGTCGGCGGCGGCAATCACTTCGGCATCGCGCATGCTGCCACCGGGCTGAATGACGCAGCTCGCGCCCACATCGACCACCACGTCCAGGCCGTCGCGAAATGGGAAGAAGGCGTCGCTGGCCACAGCCGAACCCTTGAGGTCGAGCTGAGCGTTGGCGGCCTTGATGGCGGCGATGCGAGCCGAGTCGATGCGGCTCATCTGGCCGGCGCCCACGCCCAGGGTCATGCCGCCGCCGCAAAAGACGATGGCGTTGGACTTGACGTACTTGGCGACTTTCCAGGCGAACAACAGGTCTTGAAGTTGTGCCGGTGTGGGTTGCAGCTGGGTCACCACCTTGAGGTCGGCCAGCGTGATCTCGTGGTTGTCGGCGGTCTGCATCAACAGGCCCGAGCCCACGCGCTTGACGTCCACCAAGTTGCGGCCCTGGGCCCAGGCGGTGTCGCCGCCGGCGGGCAAGGCGATCTCGAGAATGCGCACGTTGACCTTGCTTTTGAAAATGGCCAGCGCTTCGGGTGAGAAGGCAGGAGCCATCAGCACCTCGACGAACTGCTTGGAGATTTCGAGCGCGGCTTTTTCGTCCAGCGGGCAGTTCAGCGCAATGATGCCGCCAAAGGCCGAGGTCGGGTCGGTCTTGAAGGCCTTGCTGTAGGCGTCCAGCGCGTCCACGCCCACGGCAACGCCGCAAGGGTTGGCGTGCTTGACGATGACGCAGGCGGTCTCGCCCAGGCGGGCGTCGAAGCTCTTGACGCATTCCCAGGCCGCATCGGCGTCTGCGATGTTGTTGTAAGACAGCTCTTTGCCCTGCAACTGACGCGCCGTGACCAGCGAGCCAGTGGCCGGATACAAGTCGCGGTAGAAGGCAGCTTGCTGGTGCGGGTTCTCGCCATAGCGCAGATCTTGCAACTTGATGAAGCGGCTGTTGGCCTGCGCCGGGAACACGCTGTGGCTGCCGTCGGCCTGGATGCTGGAGAGGTAGTCGCTGATGGCGCCGTCGTACTGGCTGATGCGGTTGAATGCAGCGACGGACAGCGCGAACTTGGTGGCGTCCTTCAATTGACCGTCGGCTTTGAGCTCAGCCAGCACGCCGGCGTATTGCGAAGCGTCAGTCAGCACGCCCACGTCTTTCCAGTTCTTTGCCGCAGAGCGCACCATGGCCGGCCCACCGATGTCGATGTTCTCGATCGCGTCTTCCAGGGTGCAGCCGGGCTTGGCCACGGTCGCTTCAAAGGGGTAGAGGTTGACGACCAGCAGGTCGATGGTGTCGATCTGGTGCGCCTTGAGCGCCGCCATGTGTTCGGGCACATCGCGCCGCGCCAGCAAGCCGCCGTGGACTTTGGGGTGCAGGGTCTTGACGCGGCCGTCCAGCATTTCCGGAAAGCCGGTGAGCTCAGCGACTTCGGTGACCGGCAGGCCCTGGTCGGCCAGCAGCTTGGCGGTGCCGCCGGTGGACAGCAGTTTGATTCCGAGCGCGTGCAGGGCCCGTGCAAATTCAACAATGCCGGTTTTGTCGGAGACGGAAATCAGGGCGTTCATGGGGCACTCAGGTTGGGGAAAACGGCAGGTAGCGAACTTACTTGAGCAACTTGTGCTCGAGCAGTTTTTTGCGCAAGGTGTTGCGGTTCAGGCCCAGCCATTCGGCGGCGCGCGACTGGTTCTGGTCAGCTTGCTGCATCACCACTTCGAGCAGCGGCTTTTCCACCACGCGAACCATCATGTCGTATATACCAGCCGGCTCGGTGCCGTGCAGGTCTTTGAAATAGCCTTCCAGGCTGGCGCGCACGCACTCTTCAATTTGTTTCTTGCTCATACCGGGACTCTCTCTTGTGCTTGTGTGTCTGCGTGTTGTCCGGCATGGGCAGACGCGGCCGGCGGCATGCGCTCCATACTGGTCTCCAGCCCATCAAAATAACCAGCGACAGCGGCCAGTTGCTGCGCGCCGTCTTCCAGCAGGTTCATGCGGGCGCGAAAGGCTTCGCCGCCGGGCAGGCTGTGCACATACCAGCCAATGTGCTTGCGCGCACTGCGCACGCCCGTGAACTCGCCGTACAGCGCGTAATGGTCCAGCAAGTGGTCAAGCAACAGCCGTTTGACCTCGGCCACCAGCGGCGGCGCCAGGTGCGTGCCGGTGTCCAGAAAATGGCTGATCTCGCGAAAAATCCAGGGCCGGCCTTGCGCAGCACGGCCCACCATCACGGCGTCTGCGCCGGTGTAAGCCAGCACGTCGCGGGCTTTTTCGGGCGAGTCGATGTCGCCGTTGGCCACCACCGGGATGCGCAGCGCAGCCTTGACGGCGGCCACAGTGTCGTATTCGGCCAGGCCCTTGTAACCCTGCTCGCGGGTGCGGCCATGCACGGCGATCATCTGCACGCCGGCGTCTTCAAAAGCACGCGCCAGCACCAAGGCATTTTTGTTGGCAGCCGACCAACCGGTGCGCATCTTCAGCGTCACCGGCACACCCTGCGGCGCGCACGCAGCCACCACCGCCTGCACGATGGCCAGGGCCAGCGGCTCGTCCTGCATCAGCGCCGAACCCGCCCATTTGTTACACACTTTTTTGGCCGGGCAGCCCATATTGATGTCGATGATTTGCGCGCCACGGGCCACGTTGTAGGCGGCTGCATCGGCCATCATGGCAGCGTCCGTGCCGGCGATCTGCACCGCGATCGGCTCAACCTCGCCGTCATGGTTGGCGCGGCGCGAGGTCTTGAGCGTGTCCCACAGGTCGCGGCGCGAAGTGACCATCTCGCTGACGGCGTAAGCGGCGCCCAGCTTTTTGCACAGCGCACGAAACGGCCGGTCCGTCACACCCGCCATAGGTGCAACCAAAACGCGGTTAGCCAATGCGTAAGGGCCGATGTTCATGGGGATGCGGTGGGAGGAAAAGTGGGGGGCTGAAAAATCAGAGGGGCCATTGTATCTGCCTAAAATTTCAGCAGCCTGTTCTTTATACTGAGCGCCAATGGAAACCTGGATCATCCGACTGACCGAGCTGCTGTCCCTGCCTGAATACGGCCTGAGCACGGTGTTTGTCGTGTCTTTTGTTTCAGCGACACTGCTGCCCCTGGGCTCTGAACCGGTGGTCTTTGGCTTGGTCAAACTCAACCCCGCCCTCTTCTGGCCGGCCGTGCTGGTGGCCACCGCAGGCAACACCCTGGGCGGCGCGGTTGACTGGTGGTTGGGCTACGGTGCGCACAAGGTGGTGGACAAATACAAGCACTCCGACCACCACAGCCGGGCCCTGAGCTGGCTGGAAAAGCTGGGCCCCAAAGCCTGCCTGCTGGCCTGGCTGCCGGCGGTTGGTGATCCGCTGTGCGCGGTCGCCGGCTGGCTGAAGTTCCCCTTCTGGCCCTGCCTGGCCTACATGGCCATCGGCAAATTTTGTCGCTACGTGCTGATGACGGGCGCACTGGTCTGGGTATTTCCGGGCGGCTTTTCGTTCTGAAGTGACGGCGTGAAGGCCGGGGCCGGACTCGTCATTCCTGCGCAGGCAGGAATCCATCCCCACGTTTTCCCGCTCAGAACTTTTCGTGCGGCAACAGGTAACGCCAATGTCCCACTGGCAGGCTGCTCATGGCGACGCGGCCAATGCGGATGCGCTTCATGGCATCGACCTGCAAGCCCACGCACTCGCACAGGTAAGCGATCTGCCCCGGGCGCTCGCCTTTGAGTGCAAAGCGCAAGCGCTTTTCGCTTTGCCAGCTGACCTTGGCAGCACCCAGTGGCATGCCGTTGAAGGTAAAACCGTGGTCCTGGCGGTTCAGGCGCTCCAGACCGCCGGGCTTGATCTCGCCGCTAACCTCCACCAGCACCTCGTGCTCCATCACGCCGGCGTCTTCAGTGAGCTTGCGGGCGATGCGCCAGTCCTGGCTGAAAACCACCAGCCCGCTGGCACGCGGCGCCAGCGGCGTGAGCAACTGCTGCTCTGAAAAATGTTTTTTGAGTGGGCTCAGACCGGAAATGTCTTCACCCCACAAGGCGCCTGGCTGCAACAAATCAGCCGACTGCAAGGCCCCCTGCGCCGCGCCCAGGCCGGCTTCGCTGCCTGCGGGCTTGTGCAGCAGCAAGGTCACCGGCAGCACACCCAGCAGGGTCGCGTCGGGGCTGATGTCGATCTTGTGGTCTTGCACGCGGTACTGCGGCTCTTCGATCACCACGCCGTCAACGCGTACGAAGCCCCCTGTGATGAACTGCTCAGCCTCACGGCGCGAGCAGCCCAGCATTTCAGCCAGGCGTTTGGCCAGGCGTGTCGGCTCTGTCATATCTGCATTCGTGTGGGGAAGGAGTGAGCGATGATACCGGCCATGCCATGCTAGGATCCGCTGGCCATGCCATCTATTGGGTGGACCCGGGCCGCGATGGCCTGGCCTCACCTGGGAACCGATCATGAAAAACCTACTTTTCACCCCCTGCCGCCGCAGGGTGATCGGAATTCTCTTTCTGCCCCGACCTGTCAATTCGAACCACGCCTGATGCGTATCCTGCTGGCGGAAGACGACAAGATCCTGGCAGACGCACTGGGGCGAGCCCTGACGCGCTCGGCTTACGCGGTGGATGTAACGCACACCGGTAGCCAGGCCGAGCAAGCGCTCTTTACCGAAAACTACGACCTGGCCATTCTGGACATCGGCTTGCCTGGCTTGAGCGGCCTGGATGTGCTTCGCACCCTGCGCAGCCGACGCTCGCCCGTGCTGGTGCTGTTGCTGACGGCCATGGACACCATGGCAGACCGGGTGCGGGGTTTGGATCTGGGCGCCGATGATTACCTGACCAAGCCCTTTGACCTGCCGGAACTTGAAGCCCGTGTGCGCGCCCTGCTGCGACGCGGCAGTGCGCAGACATCACCCATCCTGGAATACGGCAGCTTGCGCTTGGACACCGTCGGCCGGCGCGTGCACCATGAAGACCGGCCGGTGGAACTGTCGGCCCGTGAACTGGCCGTGCTCGAGGTGCTGCTTCTGCGCGCAGGACGCGTGGTCAGCAAAGAGCATATTGCCAGCCACCTTTACGGCTGGGGGGACGACGTCGGGCTCAACGCCATTGAGGTGTATGTCCACCGCATCCGCAAGAAAGTAGAGCCCCTGGGCTGTGAAATCCGTACTATTCGCGGAATGGGCTATCTGGTTGAACGCATTCATGCGCCCGCCTGAAAACCGGCTTAAGTTCACGCTGCTGACCTGGCTGCTGTGGCCGCTGATGGTCTTGCTCATCATCGATACGCTGGCCACCTACGGCCTGTCGCTGAAGATGTCGAATCTGGCCCACGACAGGTCCCTGAATGAAATCGCGCGAGAAGTCACCTTGCATATCAAGCCACTCGGCAGCAAGCCAGTTCTGACCATCTCCAGCATCGCCGAGCAGATTTTGCTGGTAGATCAGGACGACCGTGTTCGCTACCGCGTCTGGTCCAGCGAAGGGGTTTCGTTGGGGGGAGACCCTCAACTACAGCACCCCACCCGCTTACCCCAACTTGATGGGAAAGCCTTGTTCTATGACGACGTCATCATGGACGAAAAAGTTCGTGTCGCAGCGGCCTGGCTGCCATTTAATGAGCGCAACCTGTCCGATCTGGTGCTGGTGCAGGTGGCAGAAACTACCAACAAGCGACAACGGCTCATGCTGGAGATTCTCGCCAACGTCATCGTCGCGCAGATGCTGCTGATTGCGATGGCGGCTGCGGC
>JBIKHR010000199.1:0-5764 GCA_044362035.1 Polaromonas sp.
ACCCCTGTGGCTACGCCGGGCTCAAAACCATCGACCTTTCTACAATCGGCGTATCAGCGAGCTGGCAGCAAGCGGCCGGGGTGCTGGGTGACAAACTCGCCACCTACCTCGCGCCTTGAGGCGCTGTACACGTGGCACCCCTGACCTTCACCCGAGAAAAATCATGAGCACACCCGAAACCGGCAACCCGGTCGTCCGCGAAGCCCAAAGCCAGCAAGACTACAACCCGCTGGCCAAGCAAAAGGCCGCGGCCAAGCTCTCGCGCATCCCGGTCAAGGTCGAGCGCGCCGAAGTGCTTAAAAAGCCCGACTGGATCCGCGTCAAGGCCGGCAGCCCGAGCACGCGCTTCTACGAGATCAAGCAGATCCTGCGCGAGAACAAGCTCAACACGGTGTGCGAAGAAGCCAGCTGCCCGAACATCGGCGAATGCTTTGGCAAGGGCACGGCCACTTTCATGATCATGGGCGACAAGTGCACGCGCCGTTGCCCGTTTTGCGATGTCGGTCACGGCCGGCCCGACCCGCTGGACGTCAACGAGCCGGAAAACCTGGCCAAGACGATCGCCGCGCTCAAGCTCAGTTATGTGGTGATCACCAGCGTGGACCGCGACGACCTGCGCGACGGCGGCGCGCAGCATTTTGTCGATTGCATCTCGCGCATCCGCGCACTGTCTCCACGAACGCAAATTGAAGTGCTGGTGCCCGACTTCCGCGGCCGCGATGACCGCGCACTCAGCATCCTCACCTCGGCGCCACCCGACGTGATGAACCACAATCTGGAAACCGCGCCGCGCCTTTACAAAGAAGCGCGCCCCGGCAGCGACTACCAGTTTTCGCTGAACCTGCTGAAAAAATTCAAGGCCCTGCACCCTGGCGTGCCGACCAAGAGCGGCATCATGGTCGGCCTGGGCGAAACCGACGAAGAAGTCCTGCAAGTGATGCAGGACATGCGCGACCACCAGATCGATATGCTGACCATCGGCCAGTACTTGGCGCCCTCAAGTTCGCACCTGCCGGTGCGCCGCTATGTGCACCCGGACACTTTCAAGATGTTCGAGGTCCGTGCTTACGAGATGGGTTTTTCGCACGCCGCAGTGGGTGCGATGGTGCGCTCGAGCTACCACGCCGACCAGCAGGCGCATGCCGCCGCCGAAGCTGTAGCGCTGGCCACACACAAAGCCTGACCGGTGCCAGCGCAACTCTACGCCCTGGGCGCCATCGCCCTGTGGGTGTCGGTGGCTTCGCTGGGCGTTTTGCTGGCGCATCTGCCACCTTTTTTGCTGACCGGCATATCGCTGCTGATCGGCGGCCTGCTGGCCTTGCCGCAGGTGCTGCGCGACCCGGGTCAATGGCGCATCCCGCTGTCCACTCTGGCGCTGGGCATCTACGGCCTGTTTGGCTACCACTTCATGGTCTTCATGGCGCTGCGCTTGGCGCCGGCCGTGGAAGCGAACCTGATCAACTACCTGTGGCCGCTGCTTATGGTGGTGCTGGCGCCCGTGCTGCTGAAAAACATGCGGCTGCGGCCGGTGCACCTGGGTGCGGCACTGCTTGGCTTTGGCGGTGCAGCGCTGGCTATTCTGGGTACCAGTGGTAACGCGGCCGGCGCGCCGTCAACCGGCGGCGTGGGCGCGGTGAGTGGCTACCTGGCGGCACTGGCAGCGGCTTTCATGTGGTCCAGTTATTCGCTGCTGACGCAGCGTGTGGCAGCTTTTCCGACTGCAGCGATTGGCCTGTTTGCGCTGGTGTCCGGCGTGCTGTCGCTGCTGTGCCACTGGGCGCTGGAAGCGCCCACGCCCTTGAGCTCAAAGGACATGCTGCTTTTGGCCCTGATGGGCCTGGGTCCGCTGGGCGGCGCTTTTTTCCTGTGGGACAAGGCGCTCAAGCTAGGTGACGCGCGGCAGATCGGCATCCTGAGCTACCTCACGCCGCTGGGCTCGACCGCCCTGCTGATCGTGGTGACCGGCCGCCAATGGAGCTGGAGCATTGCGCTGGCGGCGGGCATGATCATGGCGGCTGCGGTGCTGGGCACGCGGGCCCGTTGACGCGCCCATAGCCCAAACCGTCTAGCGGCTAGAGGAGCGCAGCGGGGTCTTCGCTGGCCAGCACGCCTTGCGCCCAGCCCTTGAGCTTGCCGGCATCGGCTCGCAGGATCTGCTGCTTGACCGACAGGATCTGCGAGGGATGCATCGAGAAACTGCGCAAGCCCAACCCCAGCAAGAGCCGCGTCATGCTGGCGTCGCCCGCCATTTCGCCGCAAACGCTGACGCCTTTGCCCTGCACATTGCACTCGTGGATTGTGTCCGCCACCAGCCGGAGCACGGCAGGGTGGCAGGGGTCGTAGAGATGCGCCACGGCCTCATCGGCGCGGTCAATCGCCAGCGTGTACTGAATCAGGTCGTTGGTGCCGATGGACAAAAAGTCAAAGTACTTGAGAAACAGCTTGAGCGTGAGTGCGGCCGCCGGAATCTCGATCATCGCGCCCAGCTTGACCGGCCCGTAGGCCTGGCCCTTGTTGTCCAGCGTGGCGCGCGCGTGATCAATCAGTGACATGGTCTGGCGGATCTCGGTGGCGTGCGCCAGCATGGGCACCAGCAGATTGACCTGCCCGTGCGCGGCGGCGCGCAGGATGGCGCGCAACTGCGTCAAAAACATGGGCGGGTCGGCCAGGCTCCAGCGGATGGCACGCAGCCCCAGCGCGGGGTTGAGGTGCGCCTCTTGCGCCTTGGTATGGCGCTCCAGCGGCTTGTCGGCGCCGATGTCCACCGTGCGGATGGTCACTGGCAGGCCCTGCATGCCGTCGATGGCCTGACGGTAGGCCAGGTATTGCTCTTCCTCGTCAGGTAGCCGGCCAATGCGGCCCATGAACAGGAACTCGCTGCGGAACAAGCCCACGCCGACAGCGCCGGCCTGGATCGCGCCGCGCGTGTCTTCGGGCATTTCAATGTTGGCCAGCAGCTCCACTTTTTGACCGTCCAGCGTGACAGCTGGCGTGTGGCGCAAGCGGTTCAGTCGCTCGCGTTCCAGTTCGCCCTGGCGCTGTTTGAATCCGTACTCGGCCAGGATGATGGGCGAGGGATCGACGATCAGCACGCCGGCATCGCCATCAATGATGACCCAGTCGTCCTGCTTGATCAGCTGGCTGGCGCTGCGCGCGCCGACCACAGCTGGAATGTCCATGCTGCGCGCAACGATCGCCGTGTGTGAGGTGCGGCCGCCCACGTCAGTGGCAAAACCCGCAAACAGGCTTTGCTTGAACTGCAACATGTCGGCCGGCGACAGGTCGTGCGCGACCAGCACCAGCGGCACGTCCAGGTTGTCGTCAAGCAGCAAGTCCTGCTGCTGCTTGCGCGCGCCCTGGCTTTTGAGTTGCACCGGTGAAGAGACGCCCTTCATGTGGCGCAGCACGCGCTCGACGACTTGCTCGAGGTCGGCCTTGCGCTCGCGCAGGTACTCGTCCTCCATTTCGTCGAACTGGCGCGCAATCATTTCGTACTGGGTTGTCAGGGCCCACTCGGCGTTGTAGTGCCGCTCAGAAATCCAGCCCTTGACGCCGCTGATCAGCTGCTCGTCCTGCAGCAGCATCAGGTGAACATCGAGCAAGGCGGCCAGCTCATGCGGCGCGTCGGCCGGCAAGTCGCGTTGCAGGCGCGAGATTTCGTCGGCCACGGCATTTCGAGCGTCCCGAACCCGCTGGACCTCAGACGCCACAGCCGAGGACTCGACAAAGTAATGCGCCACATCGGCCCGGCTCGACGCCACCAACACCGCCCGCCCGATCGCAATGCCCCGCGAAACCGCCAGGCCATGAATCGAAAAAGTCATGCGCCACCCCGAAGATCAACTTCAAGCGCAGTACGCGTAGCGACAAGCGTGGGGGCCAACACTTCCGCCGCCGGGCCGCCCCAAGGCGGGACAGCCCCCCCGGGGGGCAGCGCAGTACGCGAAGCGACAAGCGTGGGGGCCAACAATCTACTCGCCCTCGCCGAATTTGTCCGCCATCAGCGCCAGCAGCGCGTCCATGGCAGCTTGTTCGTCAGCACCGTTGGTCTCCAGTTCCACCGTGGCGCCCAGGCCGGCGGCCAGCATCATCACGCCCATGATGCTTTTGGCGTTGACGCGGCGTTCGCCGCGGCTGATCCAGACCTCGCAGGGGAAACTGCCGGCCAGTTTGGTCAGCTTGGCGGAGGCCCGGGCGTGCAGGCCCAATTTATTGCTGATGGTCGCGCTGGTCTTGATCATGGTTTCTACGGTTCTGGTTTTGCGGTGCGCTAATGGCGACTTGCATCACCCCCTGGGTGGCGCCCATCAGGGCGCGGGCCACCAGCGCGTCAAGCGACTCATGACGGTAAGACACGGTGCGCAGCAGCATGGGCAGGTTGACGCCGGTGATGAGCTTGGAATGCACGCCATCGACCAGCTTTTGCGCCACGTTGCAGGGTGTGGCGCCAAAAACATCCGCCAGCACCAGCGCATGGGACGTGCCCAGTTGCGAGAGGATGATGCGGGCCTGAGCCAAGGTTTCCTCGGGCGGCGTGTTGGGCTGCACATCCAGCGCCACAATGCCTTCGGGGTGGTCGGTGAACACATGGGCCACACATTGGCGCAGCGCCGAAGCCAGGGGCGCGTGGGCGATGATGAGAATGCCGTTCATTGCGATGAATTATCAGCCTTCACCCAGAGAAAGTAGGCGTATGAGGCGGTACAACAACACAATAAGATGGCCATGGCCGCCTGGAAACTGGCGACTTCGCTAAAGCCTGCGGTCTTGAAGGCGTCAACCAGCAAGCCGATGCCCCACTGCACAACAAAAATGCCGGCAAAGATCACCAGGTTGTAGGCCGACAAGGCGCGGCCGGCCAGCGAGGGGGCAAAGGCCATGCCGACGGCCGGTTGTGCCAGCCCCATCACGCTCGATGTCATGCAAAACAAGGCCCAGCCCAACCAACCGGTGGCGCTGCCGCCGGCGATATTAACGGCCAACACCAGCAGACTCAGCGGCACGATCCAGGTGATCAGCCGGTCGCTGCTCCAGCCCAGGCGCAACAGCGCAGGATTGAACATGCCCCAGGCCCAGAAGGTCACCAACATAGCGGCATTGATGAAAAACAGGCCGGTGGCAGACTCGAGCGGCGTGTAACCGGCCACCCGCAGCATCCACGGCCCAGCCCACAAGGTCTGTATCGCGACAAAGCTGCCGTAATTAAAAAATGCCAGCGGTGACATTTTTTGAAAATAGCGGCTGCGCCAGACTTCCGCGTAATTGGGCGCAGCGGGGGACGGGGGGGCCAACTCAGCCGCAGGACCGTTAGGCGGAGCCAACCTCCAGGCAGGCACCAGCCACCAGATCAGCAGCATGGCCAGCCCGGTCAGCCCCGCCAGTATCCAGAACAACGGACGCCAGCCCGTCAGCGGCATCAGCCACTGCACCGGCAGCGTGGAAGCCAGCATACCGAGCGAGCCGGTCATGAGCATCCACGAGTTGGCGCGCAACAGCGCGCCGCCGCTGAGCCAGCGCCGGAAACCGGTGAGTGGCGCCATCAGGCAGGCGCTCACGCCCATGCCCACCAGCACGCGCGCCGCCAGCAGCCAGGCAAAGCTGGTGGCCACCGAAAACGCCAGACAACCCAGCACCGCCAGGCTGAGAAAACACACGATCACGCGCTTGGGACCATAGCGGTCCAGCCAGGTGCCCAGCGGCAACTGCATCGCCGCAAAACCCAGAAAATAACCGCCGGCCAGCAGCCCCAAGTCGCGCGCCTGCA
>JBIKHR010000200.1:0-5757 GCA_044362035.1 Polaromonas sp.
CGGCCTGAAGGCGCTGGCCATCACGGCGCAACGCGCCTTTGACAACTTCCGCCCGGGCGGCGTCAAGGTGTTGGCCGGCGCGCCCATCATTGAAAAAGGCATGGTCGAGCAGGACTTCAAGGAACTGGCCGAAGCCGGTGTCAAGCTGCTGGGCGAGGTCGGTCTGGGCTCGGTCAAGGCCGGCTACGAGGCCAAGGAAATGGTGGCCTGGGCCCGCAAATACGGCATCCAGAGCACCATCCACACCGGCGGCCCGTCGATCCCCGGTTCGGGCCTGATCGACAAGGACGTGGTGCTGGAGGCCGATGCCGACATCATTGGCCACATCAACGGCGGCCACACTTCTTTGTCAGAGCAGCATGTTTGCGAGCTGTGCGAGAAGTCCTCGCGCGCCATCGAGATCGTGCACAACGGCAACGAAAAAGTGGCCATCGCTGCGGCCCAGGCTGCGCTGCAACTCAAATGCCCGCACCGCGTGATTCTGGGCACCGACGGGCCGGCGGGCTCGGGCGTGCAACCGCTGGGCATGCTGCGCATGGTGGCGCTGCTCTCAAGCCTGGGCAATATTCCCGCCGAGCTGACATTTTGTTTTGCCACCGGCAACACGGCGCGTTTGCGCGGCCTCAATTGCGGGCTGATCGAGGTTGGGCGCGATGCCGACTTCGTCTTCATGGACCGGGCTCAACACACCGCCGGACGCGACCTGCTGGACAGCGTGCAGCGTGGCGACATTCCGGGCATCGGCATGGTGATGATCGACGGTCTGGTGCGCTGCGGCCGCAGCCGCAACACACCGCCGGCCACACAAATTCCCAGCGTCACCACGCACGCCTGAGCCGGCTTCAGGGCATCTTGTCGTCGATGGGTGGCGCGCCGGCTTCGCGCGGCGCCACCGTGCCCAGCCTGGCCTTGAGCGACTGCGGCTGGCCGGTCAGCAAGGCGGCGTAGCTGGTGGTGTTAGACAGCACTTTTTTCACGTAGTCACGGGTTTCATTAAAGGGCACGTTCTCGGCCCAGATCGCGGCTTCCAGTAGTGGGCCGTTGCGCCAATTGCGCGGACGGCTGGGGCCGGCGTTGTACGCGGCCGCGGCCATGGCCATTGAGCCCCCAAAGTCATCGAGCGCCCGCTTGAGGTAGGCCGTTCCGATCGCAATATTGGTGTCGCGGTCATTGAGTTGGCCGGTCTTGAAACCGGTCAGGCCGATCTGGCGCGCTGTCTCGCGCGCCGTGGCCGGCATGATCTGCATCAGGCCGGATGCGCCCACGACCGAGCGGGCGTCATTGATGAAGCGGCTTTCCTGCCGGATCAGGCCATAGACATAGGCCGGGTCGATGCCGATGTCGCGGCTGCGCTTGAGCACGGCTTCGCGAAATGGCGTGGGAAAGCGCTGTGAGAAATCAATCTCGTTGCGGGTGCGGTCGCTGGTGTTGATGCAGCGGTCCCAGATGGCCTTGTCGCAGGCCAGTTGCGCTGCGGCCAGCAGTTCGCGCTCGTTCATGCCGCCCGGCTTGGCCAGGTTGGTGGCGTAATTCCATTCGCGCACACCTTCGCTGCGCAAGCCGATGGCGATGGCATAAGCCCCGCGTTGCAGGCCAGCGTTGCTGCGTGCGGCTTCTTTTTCGTCGGCGGTCAGCGCGGCCGGCGCAGCCGGCACGGTGACGAGCTGGCCCAGCTCTTCCAGGGCCAGTTGCTCGTAAAAGCCGCGCACTGAAGCGATCGATTGCAGCAGCGCCAGCGCCTCGGCGCGCTGCGCCGCCATGAGCGTGGCCGGCTGGGTCGGGGCCAGCGCCGACAGGGCGCGGGCTTTCCAGTAAATCCAGGTCGGGTCTTTGCGCGCGTCGGCGCTCATGGCGTTGATACTGGCCAGCACCAGAGGCCAGCGCGGCTGCTGGCCGGCGCGCAGCGCTGCGCGGGTTTTCCAGCCCAGCATGTCATCGCTCAGGTCGCTGCCTGCTGACACCTTGTAAAAATAGGCCAGCGCATCCGGGCTCTGGTTGCCCATGCGCATGGCGCTTTGCTTGCCGATCACGCCCCAGACCCAGTTGCGCTCTTCTGCGCTGAGCTGAAAGTCCCATTTTTTGTCTATCAGTTTGGCTGCGGCTTCCGGGTCGCTGGCCGCCAGCTTGACCAGCGCCAGCGTGATGATTTCCTTACGCACCCGCGTCAGTGCTATTTTTTTGTCAGCCAGAAACTTCGCCGGGTTGGCCTGCAAGGCGGCCAGCAGACCCAGCGCATCGGGCGCCACCATCTCGACCGCATCACGCGTCGGGCGCGTTCGTCCGGCCTCGATAGACAGGCGCGCCTTGCGCCAGATGTCCAGTGATGTCAGTTGTTTGGCGGCCAGCATGCGCTCGGCGGCGGTGCGGCAGCCTTCGTCCGCATCACGCTGGGCATACCAGGTCTGGCGGACCTGATCGGCCAGCGCAGCGCTGTTTTCGGCGCCGTTTTTCTGGTGTTCGAGGAACCACGCAAAGCAGCGCACTTCGCGGTCATCGCCCATGCGGAACTGCGGATGCTCAACAGCAAAACCAGTCCAGTCTCGGCGTTGGCCGAGCAGCAGCAACCAGTCGTTGCGCATGCGGTCTTCCTGGTAGCTGCCGGCGTAGCGTGCAAAGAAAGCCTGAACCTCGGCGACGCTGGCCTGTTCCAGCCGGTTGCGCAGTTCCCAGTAGGCGGCCCAGGGCTCGAGCACATGGCCGCGCGTCTGCGGCAGCAAGGCGGCCAGGCGCGCCTTGTCGGCCCGGTTGAAGGCTTGGCCCATCTCCAGCACGGCTTCGTCAGCGCGGCTCAGGGCCATGCCCGAGGGGGCTTGCGCCAGTGCCGGCAGCGCGCCAAAAGCGCAGGTCAGGACCGCCAAAGCGGTTGATTTTGTAAATTTCGATAGCATCGGAGGATTATGGACAAATTAAGCACGCGAAAAATCCTCATCGAGCAACGCCTGAACATGCCCGACCGCTTAGCGCGTGCGGACTTGTTACAACGTGTGATGCGCATCTGGCTGGTGGGCCGAACCGATACGGTGATAGGCGCGTACTGGCCGATCAAGGGCGAGTTTGATCCGCTGCCGGCGCTGTACCGCTGGCAGGAAGACGCCATGCTGGGCGAATTGTTCGAGCCGGCCACGCCGCGCGAGCCCGATGGCGGCAGCCAGATCGTCACCGAAAGCCTGGCCAACCGCTCGCCGCGCAAGATCGGCCTGCCGGTAGTGGACAAGGTGCACAAAACGCTGACCTTTCATGCCTGGTACCCCGGCTGCCCGATGGAAGAAGACGCCTACGGCATTCCCAAGCCCAAGGACACCGAGGCGATCGTGCCAACGCTGCTGTTTGTGCCCTGCGTGGGCTACGGGCCGGGCGGCTACCGACTAGGCTACGGCGGCGGTTTTTACGACCGCACACTGGCCACCTTGCAACCCAAGCCGGTGACGGTCGGTCTGGGCTACAGCCACGGCTGGTTGCCCGGGCTGGAACCCGAGTCACACGACGTGCCGCTGGACGCACTGCTGAACGATGAAGGCGTGGTCTGGGCGGGCTGAAACAAAGAAGGGGGCTCAGGGGTGACGCAGCAAGGCCCGCAAGTCCTGTTCGTAGCCTTGCAGCTTGGCCAGTGCCTTTTGCCGCTGGGCCGGCGTGGTGTTGTTGTGCAAATCCGCAAAGGTCTGGCAGTTGTGCATCCTGATCCTTTGGGAATGCGCGCGGTAGCCGCTGTCGGGTGACGCCACGGCGCGGGTGAAAACGCCTTCCAGGGCCGGTCCGGCGGCCACCGTTTTGGCCGTCGCCGGCGTCATGACGGCACTGCCCGACGTGCCGGGAGATGCCAGACTGCGCAGGGCCTGCAACATGTCCTGCTGCCGGCGCAGACGCTCTGCGTAGGCCAGCTCAGGGTCAAAACCAGTCTGCTCCAGCCGCGTTTGCAGCAGCGCCTGCTGGCGCTCGTCGAGCTTGCCGTAAATCGACTCGGCGCGCGATACAGCTTGCTCGAGCCGTTTTTCGGCCACTTGCCGGGGCGAGCCGCTCAGGTAGTCTTCCCGGTATTTGACGTTGCTTTTGGCGAACTTGCGCTCCATGTTCAGCAGCTGGTTGCGGTCCAGCATCGCCAGCTTTTGCAGGCTGAAAGACGCCGCTGGGGTTTGGTCTAAACGCATCGCGCCCTCCAGCGACATCATGATGCGCTCCTGAACCTCCTGGTAAAAGTCGCAAGCTTTGGCTGGCGTCAGGGGCTCGGGCATCTGGCGCTGCAATTTTTGCAAGGTTTCAATATAGGCTGGCAACTGCGTTTGCCGGTGCCATTGGTGCAATTCGTTCAGGGCCGCCTTCACGGCTGGCTTTTGCTCTTCGCTGAAGTCCACATAGTCATCCAGGTACCAGTAAGCCGCCAGCGGCGCCTGGTTGTAGGCCAGGCGCACCGTGCTGCAGCCCTGCACGCTGAAGATGAGCATGGCAAGGCTGATAATCCTCAGCAGGTTTTTATACAACGACAAGCAAGCAGGACTTTTCATGGCAACTCCGATTGACGTCGTCATCATGGCCGCAGGCAAGGGCACAAGGATGAAGAGCGCACTACCCAAAGTGTTGCACCGATTGGGCGGGCGTGCATTGTTGAGCCATGTACTCGACCGCGCCGCCGAACTATCGGCGCGCCAGGCCGTGGTCATCACCGGCCACGGCGCTGATGAGGTCGAAGCGGCACTGAACGCCAGAGGCAGCAGTTTGCGCCTGCAATATGCCAGGCAAGAGCCCCAACTGGGCACCGGCCACGCGGTGCAGCAGGCACTGCCCGCGCTGACTGACGATGGCGTCACACTGATCTTGTCGGGCGATGTGCCCTTGACCTCGACCGACACCTTGCAGGCCCTGCTGGCGCTGTGTGACGGCCGGCAACCGGCCTTGCTGACGCTGGCCATGGCCAACCCGGCCGGCTATGGCCGCATCGTGCGCGCAGCGCCCGGCGGCGCGGTGCTGGCCATCGTCGAGCACAAGGACGCCAGTGAGGCCGAGCGTGCGATCACCGAAATCTACAGCGGCATCATGGCCCTGCCCACGCGCTTGCTGCGCAACTGGCTGGGCCGGCTTGACAATAAAAATGCGCAAGGTGAGTACTACCTCACCGACATCGTCAAGTTCGCTGTGGCTGACGGTGTGCCGGTGGCCGCGCACCAGATCACGGACGCCGCGCAGGTGGCGGGCGTCAACAGCCCCGTGCAGCTGGCCGAACTTGAGCGCTGCTACCAGCTGCGCCAGGCCGACGCCCTGATGGAGCAAGGCACACGGCTGGCCGACCCGGCACGCTTTGACCTGCGCGGGCAACTCAGTTGCGGGCGCGATGTTGAGATCGACGTCAACTGCATTTTTGAAGGCCAGGTCAGCCTGGGTGATGGCGTGCGCGTGGGGGCCAACTGTGTCATTGCCAACGCCCATATCGACGCCGGCGCGGTGATCCACCCCTTCACGCACATCGACGGCGAACAACTGGGCGTGCAAGTTGGCGCCGGTGCGCTGGTCGGCCCGTTCGCGCGGCTGCGGCCGGGCGCGCAACTGGGGGTCGAAGTCCACATCGGCAATTTTGTCGAAGTGAAAAACGCCAGCCTGGCCCGCGGCGCCAAGGCCAACCACCTGGCCTACCTGGGTGACGCCACGGTGGGCGAGCGCGTGAACTTTGGTGCCGGCAGCATCACGGCCAACTACGACGGCGCCAACAAGCACCGCACCGTCATCGAGGCCGATGTGCATGTGGGCAGCAACTGCGTGCTGATCGCG
>JBIKHR010000201.1:0-5755 GCA_044362035.1 Polaromonas sp.
CTGACCCGGGATTCGGTCTGGCCCAGCGTGGACGCCCGGTTCCCGCCGCTGCTCGAGACTTCGCGTGCCCAGTTGCTGGCCGTCTGGGAAGCCTTTCAGGGTGCCTTGGCTATCGCCGTGGCCGCTGCCGATGACGCCGCCGCGCCGTTGCCGGCCGTGCCGGTGTGGGCCGACGAACTGCGCAGCGCGCGCGGCCTGCCCAACGAAGTGGGCGCTGCCGCCGGAGACAAACCGGCCCGCGCACCCAAGGTCAAGCTGGACCCGGCGGTGCTGGCCGAACTCCGCGCCAAGGCCACCGAAGCTGTGCAAGCAGCGCTGACCAAGCTCGAAGCCGAAGTCGCCGAAGGCCACGGCAAAGCCACTCCCAAGGCCGCCGCCGACTTGCGCGCAGCCCTCAAGGTGCATGTGCGCAACATCCCCAACACGCTGGAAGCCGCCGCCCATGCGGCCCTGACCGCCGCCGGCGAACTGGAAGGCTGGCAGCGCTGGCGCGCCGACCAGATCCGTGAAGAGCTGGTCGAAAAAGCCGAAGTGCTGCTGGCCAAGCCGATGGGCGGGCGCAAGCAGCAAGAAGCCCTGCGGGCCATGCGCGAGCTGTGGAAAACCAGCGACCAGGGCGGCACGCCTAACCATGCGCTGTGGAAACGCTTTGACGACGCCTGCAACGAAGCCCACAAAGTGGTCGAGGCCTGGCTGGAAAAAACCAAGGAACAGACCGAAGCCACCAAAGCCCAGCGCCGCGTCCTGATTGACGAAGTGCTGGCCTGGGCCGAAGCCCATAAGACCAATACCGACTGGAAGCACCATATCCGCAGCCTCAACGGCTTTGTGAGCAAATGGCGCGATGCCGGTCACCTGAGCGAAAAAGCCTTTGCCGAGATCCAGCCCCAGTGGAAAGCTGCGATGGACGCCGCCGATGCGCCGCTGACCGCTGCCCGCAACGACAGCCTGGCGCGCCGCCGCGCCATGATTGAAGAGGCGCAAGCCCTGGGTGCCGAGCCGCAACTGCGCATTGACGCCGTCAAGGCCGTGCAGCAACGCTGGCAGCACGAGGCCCAGCAGGTGCCGATCGAGCGCAAGCAGGAGCAAAAGCTCTGGGATGCTTTTCGCAAGCCGATTGACGATGCTTTCCAGCGCAAATCCGCCGAGCGCGAAAAAGCCGCTGGTGCGCTGGGCGAGTTTGACCGCAGGGTGCTCGAAGCCTCCAAGGCCGTGGCCGAAGCCACTGCCAGTGGCGATGCACAAAAAATCCACGCCGCGGCCAAGGCCCTGGAAGCCGTGGTGCGCGGCCAGGTGCCGGTGGCCGTCGCCGCTGTCCCGCTGGCCGCTTCGTCGCCAGCCACAGCTGAAGCCGCTGCACCAGCAGCTGACCCGGTTGTCGCACCTGTTGCTGAGGCCGACACTTCCGCTGAAGTTGCCGCTGAAGCCGCGCCCGATGCCGCTGCGCCCAGCGAAGAAGCCGCCACCGAAGTTGAGGCTGCCCCGGCACCTGCGCCCGCCAAACCCGCCCCCAAGCCCGTGGTCGCCATGCGTGGCGACGACCGTCCCGGGCTGCGCAAGGCCGAGCCGGCACCCGCCGGCCGTGGTGGCAAGTTCGGTGACCGCAAGGACGCACGCCCGGGCAGCAAGCCCGACGCCCGTCCGCGCACCGGCATGGAAAATAAGTTTGAACCGCACCGTGACGACCGTGCTGAGCGCGGTGGACGCGGCGACCGCTTCAGCGAGCGTCCGGCCTTTGAAGAGCGCGGCCCGCGTCTGGGCGACGCCGCCTTCCGCGCCCAACGCGAAGCCTTCGAAAGCGCCAACCTGGCACTGAAAAAACTCCACGAACAGGCGCACGGCGAAGTTCTCACGCATTTGCTGACGGCCTGGGAAAAGCGCGATCCGGCGCAACTGCCCTCAGCGCAAGACCTGGGCAAGCCCGTGCCGGCAACCACGCGTACGCGCTGGGCGCAAGCCCTGTCGGCCCCCGCCAAGGGCGATGCCGCCGAAGCCCTGCTGCGGCTGGAGATCGCCACAGAGTTGCCCACGCCGGCCGAACACATCAGCGCGCGCCGCATGTTGCAGCTGCAACTGCTCACGCGCCGCAACGCACCGGCCCCGCATGAAACCTCGGTCGACGACATGGCCCAGGTGTTCGGCAGCGCTTTTGAAGCCGCCCAAGCCAGGCGCGTGCAAAACATCCTCAAGGCCCTGCTCAAGCGCTGACAGCGCCTGGCCGGCTGAGTTCAGCGCTCAGTTGGCGGGTTTGAAGAAAGCGTCCAGCAGTGCGGCGAGTGCTTCAAAGCTCTGCGCAAAGCGGGCCGGGTTGACGAAGTACGCTTCGCTGGCCACGGCAAAAAATTCGGCCGGAGCGGTGGCCGCGTAGGCGTCCAGCCAGGGCGCCTCGGCCCCGAAGCGGTCTGCCATGGCCAGCTGTGTCTGAAACTGCGCGTAGCTGGCCTGCATGGTGCTTTGCCAGCGCTGGCGCAGGGCGCGTGTCGGCAGGGGCGGGCAGCCGTCAGCCTCTCCGTCCCGCATGTCGAGTTTGTGCACGAACTCGTGAATCACCACGTTGTAGCCCTCAGGCGCCGAGTCGCCAGCCGCGGCCACGTCTTCCCAGCTCAGCGTCACCGGGCCCAGGGCCATGGCTTCGCCGGTGAGCGCCTCGGTGTAGCGGTGCACCACGCCCGCCTCGTCGGTGACTTCGCGGCGCGCCAGCATCGCGCCCGGGTGGACCACGATGCCCTTGAAGTCCTCATACCAGTGCAAGCCTAGGTGCAGCACCGGCAGGCAGGCCTGGGCGGCAATTGCCACGGCCATGGCATCACTGACTTGCAGCCCGTGCGCCCCAGAAAACTCCTTGTCGGCCAGAAACTCGCCGGTCATAGCGCGCAGGCGCCCGGCCATCGCATGCGGGACTGCGGGCAAAAAAGGAAAGTCTCGCAAGGTGCGCTGCCACAACGCTTCCGGTATATCCACAGCGCGCTGGCGGGCAGGGCGCAGGCCTCTGGGCAGCCAGCCGAGCAAGCGGTTCAGCACGGCGCGTCAGTTAGACGGCCAGCGGCAGCCGTTGCAGGCCGCTGGCGTTCAGGCGCAGCACTTCGGCGCGCGGCGGAGTGGCGGCAGCGTCCCAGTCACTGAGCACCACGCGCTGCAAGCCCTGGCCCAGGTCGTGATTGGCCGGGCGGTGTGTGTGGCCGTGAATCAGCGTCTGGGCGCCTGCCGCCTGCAGCCATTGGCGGGCGGCGGTGTTATCGACATCGGCGTAAGTCGCGCCGCTGTGCTTGCGTGCCTCGCTTTGCATGCGCAGGCTGCGGGCGATGGCTTTGCGCTCGGCCAGGGGCTTGGACAGAAAAGCCTCTTGCCAGGCCGGTTGCTGCACTTGCCGGCGAAACTGCAGATACTCGGTGTCGTCCAAGCAGAGAGCATCTCCGTGCGACAGCAGCCAGCGCTGCCCGTCAAAATCCAGCACGGTCGGGTCGGCCAGCAACGTGGCCCCGCAACTTGTCATCAGGGCCTGGCCAACCAGAAAGTCGCGGTTGCCGTGCATGAAAAACAGCGACAACCTTTGTGCGGCCGCGGCCATTTCTTGCGCGCAACGGGCTTCAAAGCGCTCGTCTTGCGCCCTTGGGTCGCTCAAAGCGTCGTCGCCAACCCAGACTTCAAAAACATCGCCGAGCAGGAAGACGGCGTCGGCGTGCGTGCTGTGAAGATAGCGCGCCCAGGCTGCGAAGGTGGCGGGTTCTTCAGCGCGCAGGTGCAGGTCGGAAATGAAATCGACCGTGGCCCAGGCGGCGGGCGCCTGCAATGTTGCCATCGGGGGCACAGTCATGGCCCTGGCCAGGTGAAGTTGTCAGGCCAGCAGGACGGCTTTTTCGATCACCACGTCGGTTTGCGGCACGTCTTCATGAAAGCCCTTGCGGCCTGTCTTGACGATGGCAATCTTGTCGACGATCTCCGTGCCGGAAACAACCTTGGCAAACACAGCGTAACCCCAGCCGGAGGATGTGGGTGCTGAGTGGTTCAGGAAGTCGTTGTCGGCCACGTTGATGAAAAACTGCGAGCTGGCCGAGTGCGGTGCGCTGGTGCGCGCCATGGCCACGGTGTAGTGCATGTTTTTCAGGCCGTTGTTGGCCTCGTTTTCAATCTCGCCAAGGGTGGGCTTTTGCTTCATGCCCACTTCAAAACCGCCGCCTTGCACCATGAAGTCAGCGATGACGCGGTGAAACACGGTGTTGTCGTAGTGACCTTTGGCAACGTATGCGAGAAAGTTGGCCACCGACTTGGGCGCCTTGTCCTGCTCGAGTTCGAGGGTGATGACGCCGTGACCGGCAATGTGGAGTTCGACTTTAGGGTTGCTCATGGGGTACTTATTTGACTATTGAAGCGTTGATTATAAGAACGGGCGTCTTGGGGACGTCGCTGGGAAAGGGGCCAGCGGGGCCGGTCGGCACGGCCTTGATCTTGTTGACCACCTCCATGCCGCTGACGACCTTGCCAAACACCGTGTAGCCAAACAGCTGCGCGGCGTTGACCAGTTGCGATCTGGGCGTGTTTTCGTAGACGCGGCCCTGGTATTCAAAGCGCGGCACCGGGTCACCCGGCGGGATCGGCGTCGGGTTCAGGAAATCGTTGTCCTTGACGTTGATGAAGAACTGCGCCGTGGCCGACTGCGGGTCGTTGGTACGGGCCATCGCCAGCGTGCCGACGACGTTTTTGTCGCCGCCTTTGGCCAGCGCTTCGCGGCCTTCGTGCGGCACGGGCGCGCGGGTCGGCTTTTGGTTGTAGCGCACGTCAAAACCGCCGCCCTGCACCATGAAACTGCTGATGACCCGGTGAAACACCGTGCCGTCGTAATGCTTGTCCTTGACGTACTGCAGGAAATTTTCCACCGTTTTGGGAGCCTTGTCCGGGTAGACCTCGACCACAAACTCGCCTTCGCTGGTGATGAACTTCACCCGCGGCGCGCTCTGGGCCAGAGCGTGCGGCGAGCTGGCGGCCAGCAGGCCCAGTGCCATCACGGCAGGCCAGAGTCGGCGCGACACGCTGGCCCAGTTAACGAAAGCCCGGGCAGGGAAATGGCTGGCAAGTTGTGGCATGGCGGGTTTCTATCGTTTGGCCGGCGAGCTGAACATCGTCCGGATCATCGCGAGCTTGACGGGAATGTCGGCGTTGCGGGGCTCGAACTGCAGGGCCTTGGCATAGGACTGGCCGGCCAGTTGCATGTAAACATCGCCCAGGTTCTCGTGTGCGGTGGCGTAACTGGGGTTGGTGCGCAGGGCCATTTCCAGGGCCGTGCGGGCTTTGTCAAACTGCCCCTGGCCGGCGTACAGCACCGCCAGGTTGTTGTAGGGCTCGGGCAGCTCTGGATAGTCTTGGTTGAGCTGGGTAAAAATGGCCATGGCCTCTGCCGGCTGACCCATGTCGTTGAAGATCACGCCCTTGATGAAACGCATTTGCGGGTCACGGGGCTTGCCGGCCAGGTACAGGTCAGCCTTGGCGAGTGCCTCGACGAGCTTGCGGCCCGACACCAGTTTGTTGACGTCCGCGTAGTCGTCTGCCTGCGCCAGCAGGGGCCAGGCGGTACCAGCCAAAAAGCCGCACAGCGCCAGCCAAGTGGCCATCTTTTTGAAAATATGCATGGAAGTGGGCAGGGTGTGCATGGGGGTCCAGGCGAAAGGGGCCGGTGCAGGGTTGCAAGAGCCGCTACCGGCTCGCCTATACTGAAAAAAGATTGTAGCGGGCGGGTATAGTCAACTCTCATTGTGAGTTT
>JBIKHR010000202.1:0-5743 GCA_044362035.1 Polaromonas sp.
GGCATACAGCCCCTTCTTGATGCTGGCCACAATTTCCTCGGGTGCCTTGTCGCCGCCCACCATGTAGGTGTTGGTCATGCGCGGCATGGGCACGTGGGCGTAGCTCTCACGCCGGCCGTTGCCGGTGGGCTTGACGCCCATCAGGCGCGCGTTCATCGAATCCTGGATGTAGCCCTTCAAAATACCGTCCTCGATCAGCACATTGCGCTGGCTGGCATTGCCCTCATCGTCCACATTGAGTGAGCCGCGGCGCTCGGCCAGGGTGCCATCGTCCAGCACTGTCACACCCTTGGCGGCAACGCGCTGGCCGACGCGGCCGGCAAAAGCGCTCGAGCCCTTGCGGTTGAAGTCGCCCTCCAAACCGTGGCCGATGGCTTCGTGCAGCAGGATACCGGGCCAGCCGGGGCCGAGGACGACGGTCATTTCGCCGGCGGGTGCGGGGCGGGCTTGCAGGTTGGTGAGGGCGGCTTTGACCGCGTCATCAACGTAACTATTGATCTGTGCTTCGTCAAAATAAGCCAGGCCAAAACGGCCGCCACCGCCGCCCGAACCGACTTCACGGCGGGCCACGCCAGCGATTTTTTGCTCGGCAATGACGGTCACGCTCAGGCGCACCAGCGGCCGCACATCGGCCGCCAGCGTGCCGTCGGCGCGCGCCACCATCACCACGTCGTATTCACTGGCCAGACCGGCCATGACCTGCACCACGCGCGGGTCCTTGGCCTTAGCGAGTTTTTCGACCCGCTCAAGCAGCTTGACCTTGGCCGTGCTGTCCAGCGTGGCGATCGGGTCAATGTCGCGGTAGAGCGACCGGCTACCGGCCACCCTGCGCGTGTGGGTCTTGACGCGGCCGGCCCGGGTGGCGGCCGAGATGGTGCGCACGGTGCGGGCAGCATCTAGCAACGAGGCTTCTGAAATGTCATCAGAGTAAGCAAAAGCGGTTTTCTCGCCGCTGACTGCACGCACGCCGACGCCCTGGTCGATGCTGAAGGAACCGGTCTTGACGATGCCTTCCTCCAGGCTCCAGCCTTCGCTGCGGGTGTACTGAAAGTACAGATCAGCGTCATCCACGCCGTAAGCGGAAATCTCGCCCAGTGCCCGGCGCAGGTGCGCTTCGGTCAGCCCGAAGGGGGCCAGCAGCAGCTTGTCGGCAATCGCCAACCGCTCAGCCGTGGCATCGGCCTGCGGACGGGCACCCGCTGCAGGCAAGCCGTTTGAACGTGTAGAACCGGGGGAAGATTTGAGTGACACCATCAGGGCATTGTAGGCAGTGCGCACTGACCACGCGGGCCGAAGGGCATCGCCTTGAACGGCAGCGCCAGGGCGGCCGGAAGGCCGGCTGCCCTGGCCCGTCAGGACTGGATGAGGCGCTTGGACTTGGCGATCGACATCAATATACCCACGGCCAGACCCAGGGTCACCATGGCGGTGCCGCCATAACTGATGAAGGGCAAAGGCACGCCGACCACCGGCAGGATGCCGCTGACCATGCCCATGTTGACGAAGGCGTAGGTAAAGAAAATCATGGACACCGCGCCGGCCAACAGGCGCGCAAACAGCGTCGGGGCATCCAGCGCGATGGCCAGGCTGCGCAAAATCAAAAAGATGAACGCACCGATCAGCAGCAGGTTGCCCAGCAAACCGAATTCTTCCGAATAGGCCGCAAAGATGAAGTCGGTGGTGCGCTCGGGGATGAACTCAAGGTGGGTTTGTGTGCCGGCCATGAAACCCTTGCCAAAGACGCCGCCCGAGCCGATGGCGATCATGCCCTGGATGATGTGAAAGCCCTTGCCCAGCGGATCACGCGAAGGGTCCAGCAGCGTGCAGATGCGTTGTTGCTGGTAGTCGTGCAACACCGGCCAGCGCATGCCGTCAGCACACAGCCGCGGCTCGTACCAGATCAGCAGCACCACGCCCACCAGGCCCAGGAGCACCGGCGGCACGATCAGCCGCCAGCTCAGGCCGGCAAAAAAGATCACCGCCAGGCCCGCCGCCATCACCAGCAGCGAGGTACCCAGGTCGGGCTGCTTCATGATGAGACCCACCGGCAAGGCCAGGAAAAAGAGCGCCGCCATAAAGTCAAGCGGGCGCAACTGGCCTTCACGCTTTTGAAACCACCAGGCCAACATCAGCGGCATGGCGATCTTCATGATCTCGCTGGGCTGGATGACCACCCCCAGGTTGATCCAGCGCTTGGCACCTTTTTTGGTCAGCCCGAAAACCGCCACTGCCACCAAAAGGGCCACGCCCACCACATACACCGGCACGGCAAAGGCCATCAGCCGCTGCGGCGGTATTTGCGCCACCACAAACATGATGCCGCCGGCAATCAGCATGTTGCGGCTGTGGTCCGCGAAACGGGTGCCGTGGTCATAACCCGAGGAGTACATGATCAGCAGTCCTGCACAAGCCAGGAGGAAAACCGCAAAGGCGAGCGGGCCGTCAAAACCCTCAAACAGGGGCGCAATACGACGCAACAGGGAAGGTTTTTCAAATACGGCAGCCATGTGGGAATTATCCGTCAGGCGGGCGCTAACATGCTCGCATGCCTGTCACTCACTTGTTGTACCTCCATGGCTTTCGCTCCTCGCCGCGCTCTGCCAAGGCCGAAAAAATGGCCGCCGCCGTCAAAGCCAGGCACCCTGCCGTGCATTGGTGGTGCCCGCAACTGCCGCCGTCACCGCGTGAGGCCATGGCCCTGCTGATGGCCGGCATCCAGAGCTGGCCGAAGGGCCATATGGCGGTGGTCGGCTCCTCGCTGGGCGGTTTTTACGCAACCTGGATCGCTGCCCAAACGGGCTGCCCGGCGGTGCTGCTGAACCCGGCGGTGGACCCGGCGCGCGACCTGGCCCGTTACATCGGCGAACAAACTGCCTGGCACGACCCGCTGCAAACTTTTTACTTCCGCCCTGAATATGTGCAGGAGCTGCGCGATCTCCAGGTCGGCTCCCTGCCCCGCCCCGAACGCTTTTACACCCTGATCGCCAAAGGCGACGAAGTGCTGGACTGGCGCGACATGTCGGCCCGCTACGCCGGCGCGCAGGGCCGTCTGCTGGAAGGCGGCGACCACGCCCTGAGTGACTTTGACGCGCACATCGACGCGGTGCTGGCCTTTCTCGCGCTGGCCTGAGGGCCCCGACCGGGCCAGCAAGCCCATGGGACAATTCGGCCCATGCACACATTGTTTGAAGAAGCCGGCAAGTTTCTGGCCGGCCGCATCCTGTCCGAATCCGAGGCGTCCCTGCAGGTCGAACTCGACTCGGGCAAGCGGGTCAAGGTCAAAGCCGCCCACGCCCTGCTGAAATTTGAAAAACCGGCGCCCGCCGAACTGCTGGCCCGCGGCCAGTTGCTGAGCCTGGAGATCGACCTGGACCTGGCCTGGGAATTTGCCAGCGACGAGGAATTCGGCTTTGCCGACCTGGCGCGCGACTACTTCAGCGCCGACCCCAGCCAGGCCGCCAGCCTGGAGCAGCAGGCGGCCGCCTTGTTTCGATTGTTTGAAGCGCCGCATTACTTTCGGCGCGCCGGCAAGGGCCGCTTCAAGAAAGCGCCCACCGAGATCCTGCAACTGGCACTGGCCGGCATCGAAAAGAAAAAGGTGCTGGTCGCGCAAATCACCGCCTGGGCCGAAGAACTGACCCAGGGCCAATGCCCGGCGCCCGTGCGCGAGCAGCTTTACAAGATTCTCTTCAAGCCTGACAAAAACAGCGCCGAATACAAAGCGGTGGTTGAGGCGGCGCGGGCCTCGCATCTGCAGCCACTGGATTTACTGCAACGCGCCGGCGCCATCACCTCGGCCTACCAGTTCCACTGGAAGCGCTTTTTGTTCGAGAACTTCCCCAAGGGCACGGGCTTTCCGGCCTTGCAGGCGCCCGCCGCCAAGGACGCATTGCCGCTGGCCGATGTGCGGGCTTTTTCCATCGACGATTCCAGCACCACTGAAATTGACGACGCGCTGTCGGTCCAGGGCCTGGGCAGCGGCACGGTCACGCTGGGCATCCACATCGCCGCACCCGGCCTGGCCGTGCACCCGGGCAGCGCCATCGACCTGCTGGGCCGCGCCCGTCTGTCCACCGTTTACATGCCCGGCTACAAGCTGACCATGCTGCCCGACGAAGTGGTGCAAAGCTACACGCTGCAAGAAGGCCGCGACTGCCCGGCGCTGTCGCTCTACATCACGCTGGATGAAGCCACGCTCGAAGTGCGCGACACCGTCACCCGGCTTGAGCAGGTGCCGATTGCCAGCAACCTGCGCCACGACAAGCTCGACACCGTTTTCACCGAAGCGTTTTTTGAAGACGCCGTGGCCACGGGCGCGCCCGCTGTCGATGTCGACTGGGGGCTGGAGCTGAGCTTTTTGCACCGGCTGGCCAAAAACCTCAAGGCCCAGCGTGAAGTGGTGCGCGGTAAGCCCGAGAACTTCAACCGCCCCGACTACAACTTCAAGCTCGACAACCCGGGCGGCGGCGAGCCACTCGGGGAGGAAGCCGTCAGCATCAGCATCCGCCAGCGTGGCGCGCCACTCGACCTGATCGTCGCCGAGGCCATGATTCTGGCCAACAGCACCTGGGGCGAGTGGCTGGCCGAGCACGGCGTGCCAGGCATCTACCGCAGCCAGGCCAGCATGGCGCCCGGCGTCAAGGTGCGCATGGGCACGCGCGCCCTGCCGCATGCCGGCCTGGGCGTGAAAAGCTACGCCTGGAGCACCTCGCCGCTGCGCCGCTATGTGGACCTGGTGAACCAGTGGCAGATCATTGCCTGCGTGCGCAACGGCCGCACCGCCGCGCTGGCCGCGCCCTTCAAGCCCAAGGACACCGAGCTGTTTGCCATCATTTCGGGCTTTGACGCTGCGTACAGCGCCTACAACGGTTTTCAGGCCGGCATCGAGCGTTACTGGACGCTCAAGTACCTGCAGCAAAACGGTATCACCGAACTCACCGCGGCAGCCTTCAAGGACAACCTGGTGCGCGCCGACGAGCTGCCGCTGGTCTTGCCGGCGGCCGGTGCGCAAGGCTTGCCGCGCGGCGCGCGGGTGCGCGTGCGCCTGGGGGAGATCGACGAGATCACGCTGGATGTGCACAGCACCGTGATCGAGCGGCTCGACGCTGAACCGGAAGACGCTGAACTGCTGGAAGACGACATGGAGGGCGGTGAATCCGAGCTGGCGGCCGGGCCGATCTCGATCGCCGTTGACATGAACGAGCCGGCTGCTGACGCCACCAGCAGCGCGCCCGAAGCCTGAAGCCCAGTCCTGAGCGTAAGACCTTGAAGCGACCCGGCACCCTGCAAATTGCCTTGGGCGTTTCGGTGGCGCTGCATGGCTTGCTGCTGGCCGTGCGGCTGGCCGACCCGGCCCGCTTTGACCGTATTTTCCAGGACACGCCGCTCGAAGTGATTCTGGTCAACAGCCAGACCAAGGCCCCGCCCGATCAGGCGCGGGCGATTGCGCAGTTCTCGATGGCCGGCGGCGGCACGCTCGACAAAGGCCGTGCCAGCTCACCCTTGCCGCCGTCAGCGCTGACCGACCTGGGCGAAGCGGCTGATGCCGCACAGCGCCAGATCGACAAGCTGCAGTCGCAGCAAATGCAATTGCTGACGCAGCTCAAACAACAACTCGCCGCGCTGCCGCCCGAGGTGGCGCGCATGGTCAAAGACCCGGTGGATGCTGCGCGCGAAGAAAAACGCCGTCAGCTGGTGAAAATTCTGGGTGAGATTGAAAAACGCATCAGCGACGAAAACGAGC
>JBIKHR010000203.1:0-5742 GCA_044362035.1 Polaromonas sp.
CAGGCGCCTGGCCATGGACGTCACGGCCTTGTCCTTGCTCAGCAGCGTGCTGCGCTGCGCTACCGCCAGGTCAATGAACATCTGGTCGTCGGCATCGCTGCAAGTCACCGGCGCTTTTGCCGGCACCGGCAGCAACCGGGCGCGCGCATCAAAGTGCGCCAACACATCGGCTGCACTGAGCTGGTAAAAAGCCAGGCGCGGCACGATCTGCGGATAACCCAGCACGCGCTCGAGTTCAACGCGCATGACCGGCGTGGCAATCCAGTCCAGCTGGCCTGCGGCCAGACCGTCGCGCACCGGTTGCGCGGCGGCATCGTTGAAGACAAAGACGTCGAGCACGATATTGGTGTCCAGCACCAGCAGCGGCAGCGGCGTGGCGCTCACGGCGTGGTGGTGTCGGCCAACGGTTTGCCACGCGCCGAGCCGGCGACCATGTCAAAGCGGAACAAGCGGCATTCGATCGGGCCGTTCCACATCGGCACGCGGCGCGACTCTTTCAGGCGCATTTTTCCGGGCAGCTTGAAATCAGGCGTGAGGATGTGGGCGGTCCAGCCAGCGTAGTTTTTCTTCCAGTGTGCGGCGAGCTGCGGAAAGAAATCCGAGGCCTCGTCGCCGCTGGCGTTTTGCGCCTGCTCGCGGCCGGGGTTGGCCGAGCGGTCACGTGATGGCGCAAACTGCGCGCGCTCCTGGGCCTGCGCCTCGCGCGCGCTGGGCAGCGGCCGGCCGAAGTCGTCGATGCCCTGGCGCCGGTCGTCGCGCGCTTGCGTGCCGCTGATACCAGCTACACCCGCCACGTCGATGCGCTCGCCGTACGGCGGGTTGACCAGCATCACACCCGACGGCGCAGGCGGCATGCGTTGCAATGCGTCGCCGCCGCGCAATTGCACGGCGTGCGCCACGCCGGCGCGCTCGGCGTTGCGCTCGGCAAAGTCCACCATCCGGAAGGACACATCGCTGCCGAACACCGGCGCCACCGGCGCGGTGACGGCGGCCTCGGCCTGGCTGAGCAGGCCTTCCCACACGTGCGGCTGAAAGGGCAAATACTTTTGGAAGGCAAAGCGCCGGTTCAGGCCGGGCGCGATGTGACAGGCGATCTGCGCCGCTTCGATGACGATGGTGCCCGAGCCGCAGCAGGGGTCGTACAGCAGCACGCCCTGTTCGCACAAACCGCCTTCGCCGCTCCAGCCGCTGGCGGCCAGCATGGCGGCAGCCAGGGTTTCCTTCAGTGGTGCGTCGCCCTTGTCTTCGCGCCAGCCGCGCTTGAACAGCGGCTCGCCCGAGGTGTCGATGTAAATGGTGACGGTGTCGGTGGTCAGGTGCGCGTAGATGCGCACGTCGGGCCAGCGCGTGTCCACATCAGGGCGCACGTCGAATTTGTCCCGGAAGCGGTCCGCTACCGCGTCCTTGATCTTGAGCGCGGCAAAGTTCAGGCTGTTCAGCGGACTGTGCTGCGCCGTGATCTCGACCTTGAAGCTCTGCTTGGGCGTGAACCAGATTTCCCAGGCCACGTTGCTGGCAGCGCGGTACAGGTCTTGTTCGCTGCGGTACTCAGCGTGCTGCAACTCGATCAGCACGCGCTGCGCCAGACGGCTGTGCAAATTGAGTTGCTGCGCATCGCGCCACGAGCCCTGCAACTGCACACCGGCGCGCCAGGAGGTGCCGGCAATGCCAGTGATGTGGTGCACCTCGGCGGCGAGCAGTTCTTCAACCCCCGCGGCGCAAGGAAGGAAGAGTTGAAGTTGATTCATTTACAGCGTTTTTCGCAGGTTGGCAGGGGCGATGCGCAGCGCTTCGCGGTACTTGGCCACGGTGCGGCGTGCGCATTCAATGCCCTGCTCTTTGAGCATTTCGGAAATCTGGTTGTCACTGAGTGGTTTGGCCGCGCTTTCGGAGCTGACGAACTGTTTGATGAGCGCGCGCACCGCCGTGCTGGAGGCGTTGCCGCCGGCCTCGGTGCCCAGCGCCGAGCCGAAGAAATACTTCAGCTCGAAGGTGCCGTAAGGCGTGCTCATGTACTTGGCGGTGGTCACGCGCGAGATGGTGGATTCGTGCAGGCCCAGTTCGTCGGCAATTTCGCGCAGCACCAGCGGGCGCATGGCCAGCTCACCGTGCGCAAAGAATGCCTTTTGGCGCTCAACGATAGCGGTGGACACTCGCAAGATGGTGTCAAAACGCTGCTGAATGTTCTTGATGAACCAGCGCGCCTCTTGCAGCCGCTGTTGCAGCGCAGCACCGCCTTGGCCTTTGTGCTGCTTGAGTGCGTTGGCATAAATATCGTGCACGCGCAGCTTGGGCATGACCTCGCCGTTGAGCGAGACCTTGAAGCCGCGCCCGGCTTTGATCACCAGCACATCGGGCACCACCACATTGCGCTCGACATTCACAAATCGCCGGCCCGGTTTGGGGTCGAGCCGTCCGATCAGGCCGATGGCCAGTTTGATCACGCCGTCGGGAAAGCCGCACAACTGCGTCAGCCGCTTGACATCGCGTTTGGCCAGCAACTCCATCGGCTGCTGGCAGATGGCCATGGCGGCGCGCGTTTCTTCGGTGTTTTTACAGTCCAGCAATTGCAGGCTCAGGCACTCGCCCAGGTTGCGCGCGCCGACACCGGCCGGCTCCATGTGCTGCAGCAGCTTGAGCGCCACCGAAAAATGATGCTCCAGTTCTTCGGCCTGTTCGAGATCTTCACCGGCCAGACCGGCAGCCAGCGAGGCCAGCGTGTCTTCAAGGTAACCGTCGTCGTTGAGCGACTCGATCAGGAAATGCAGCGCGGCGCGGTCTTCTTCCGACAGGCGCAAGCTCAGCGCCTGCCGGTGCAGATGGTCTTGCAGCGACTCCTGGTTGCGCGCCAGCTCGGCGGCGTCCACATCTTCGCCGTCGTCATTGTTGTTCTTGCGTGCAGGCGCATCGCTACCCCATTCGCTGTCATCGGGCGCGCTCTCAACGGTGCCGTCACCCTCCCAGCTTTCCTCCAGCTTGGGCTCACTGCCCTCGCCTTCGCTGGCCGACTCGGCCGGGCTGGACACCCGGTCATCGGCGCTGCCCGCAGCCGAGCTTTCACCGGCCGAATACTCAAAGTCCTTGATGTCCTGACTGACAGGCGCATCGGCCGTGGCCAGACCAAACTCCTCCCGCGAAGCCGCCTCTTCCGTCAACTCCAGAAAAGGGTTCTCGTCCAGCATCTGCTCAACTTCCTGGCTGAGTTCCAGCGTCGAGAGCTGCAGCAAACGAATCGACTGCTGCAACTGCGGCGTCAACGCCAGATGCTGCGAAACGCGAAGCGACAGGCCTTGTTTCATGCGGCCCCCACGACATTGCACCAGCCCAGCTCGCGCCGCGGAACCGGCTTTGCCGGGCCGCAGGTGACGGTCCCCGGAGGGGGGAGGGAGCTACACGAAGTGAGTGACAACGGGGGGAGCCACATCACATTTTGAAGTGTTCGCCGAGATAGACGCGGCGCACGTCAGCGTTGCTGACGATTTCAGCGGGCGTGCCGGTGGCCAGCACCTGGCCTTCGCTGATGATGTAGGCGTGGTCGCAGATGCCCAGCGTCTCACGCACGTTGTGGTCGGTGATCAGCACGCCGATACCGCGCGCTTTTAAAAAGCCGATGATGCGCTGTATCTCGATGACGGCTATCGGATCGATGCCGGCAAATGGTTCGTCGAGCAGGATGAAGCGGGGTTGGGTGGCCAGCGCCCGAGCGATCTCGACGCGCCGGCGCTCCCCCCCCGACAACGCCGGTGCCGGCGAGTCGCGCAGATGGTCCACGCGCAACTCTCGCAGCAAGTCGTCGGTGCGCTGCTTGATCTCTGCCTTGTCCAGCGACTTGCCGGCGGCGTCACGCTGCAACTCGAGCACGGCACGCACGTTTTCCTCGACCGTGAGCTTGCGAAAAATTGAGGCCTCTTGCGGCAGGTAACTCAGGCCCAGTCGGGCGCGGCGGTGAATCGGCATGCGCTCGACCGATTGGCCGTCGATGCTGATCTGGCCGGCATCGGCGCGCACCAGGCCGACGATCATGTAAAACGAGGTGGTTTTGCCAGCACCGTTGGGGCCAAGCAGGCCGACGACTTCGCCACTTTGCACAGCCAGTGAAACGTCTTTGACCACCTTGCGACTGCCGTAGGATTTTTGCAGGCCCGCGGCCTCCAGACGGCTGAGGGGTTTGGCGGCTGAGGCGGGTGAGGCGACCTGGGTCATCCGGGGCGGCTTATTTTTTGTCGCTGCCCAGCGTGTTGCTGGGGCGCAGATTGGGCAGAGGAACCGGCGGGGCGGCAGCCGGCGCACGAACGGCAGGGGCCGCAACGGCCGGGGCCTGGTTGCGCGGCGACAGCACGGCGCGCACCCGCCCGCTCGGGTTGGCGGCAGTCGGCTTGGCTTGAACACTGCCGTCCACGGTGAACACGTCGGTGGTGTTTTCGTAGCGGATCAGCGTGCCGTGGCTTTCGTCGGCCAGTTTGCCGGCCACGTAGCGCCGCATGACGGCCTGCCGAATGAACTTGACGTTGTCGGCGCGGCCGTCGTATTCGATTCGTTCGCCTTCGCCCTCGATAGTCTCGTCCATGCCTTCACGCTTGCTGCGGTAGTAAGCCAGCTTGCCCGGCTCGGCAATGACGACCGCCTGTTGGTAGCCCTCGGCATCCTGCACCACATCCACGCGCGCGCCACGGATCAGGATAGTGCCCTTGGTGATCACCACGTTGCCGGTGAAAACGCTGCTTTGCTTGAGGTCGTCATAACGCAGCGCATCGGCCTCGGCGTTCATGGGCTTGTCGCGGTCGGCTTTTTCCGCGCGGGCCGGCAGACCGAGCAGCAACGCCAGTGCGATCAACAGGGTGGGGAGTGGGTTCATAAAGGCACGAATCTTGCTGCTTAGTTTGACGCTGATTGTAGCCAGCGCATGCGTGGCAAGCGCATTCAGCGCATAAAAAAACCCGCCTGTTACCAGGCGGGTCGGGCGGGACTGGCGCCTAACGTTGGCTTACTTGGCCTTGGCGGCCGGTGCCCGGGTCTTGCGGGCCAGCGTGAGCAGATGGTCGGTCACCAACAGCGCGCGCGCCATGGTGCCCGCCAGCGAACCCGAGGTGTAGTAACGCCCGTCAACGCCCAGTGCCGGCACGCCATCCACCTTGAAGGCGTCTTGCAACTGCGTGGCTTTGCGCGCCTTCAGATTGATTGGAAACGAGTTGTAAAGCTCGGTGAATTTGGCCTTGTCGATACCTTGCTTTTGCGCCCAGGCGGCCACCAGATCGGCCGTGTTGAGGGCCTGTTTTTCCACATGGATCGCATAAAAGACTTTTTTGTGCAGGTCGGCCACCTTGCCGAGCGCCTCGAGCACGTAATACAGGCGTTGCTGCGGCTCGAAGTCAGCCCGGAATGACACCGGCACACGGCGCAAGGCAACGTCTTTGGGCGCTTTGGCCGCCCAGGCTTCGAGCTGCGGCTCGAACTCGTTGCAGTGCGGGCAGCTGTACCAAAAGAACTCAACCACCTCGATCTGGCCGGCTGGCGCTTCGTTGGGCGCCGGCTTGTCGAGCAGCAGGTAGTCGGTGCCCTGGGCGGGCGGTTTGCCCTGGGCTTGCGCGCCCAGTGGCAGTGCCGTCATGGCAGCGGCAGAGGCTGCCGCCAGAGCGGCTTGCGAAAATTCACGTCTTTGCATGGCTTGGGTTCCTGTCAGTTGGTGGCTTATTTCTGCACGCGCACCAGCGTTGCTTCCAGACCGGTGCTGTCGATTTTTTC
>JBIKHR010000204.1:0-5693 GCA_044362035.1 Polaromonas sp.
CGCTACATGAACAAGCTTGACATCGAATACGGTGTTTCAGAAGGAGAAGAATAATGGGTATGTTTGGCGGTGAAAACCAGTCGCAAAGCGACTTTAAAAAGGGCCTGAACAAGGTCTACACCTGGTATACCGGAGGCTTCGTTGCTTTCGTGATCGTGCTGGCCATCCTGGAGCAGATGGGCTTGCCCAAGGCCTGGATCGGCTATCTGTTCCTGGCCGCCACGGTGCTGCTTTATGCCGGTATCGGCGTGATGAGCCGGACCAATGACGCAGCCGAATACTATGTGGCCGGCCGTCGCGTGCCAGCCATGTACAACGGTATGGCGACTGGCGCTGACTGGATGTCTGCGGCGTCCTTCATCGGCATGGCCGGAACGCTGTACCTCACGGGTTACGGCGGCCTGGCTTTCATTCTCGGTTGGACCGGCGGTTACTGCCTGGTGGCGCTCTTTCTGGCGCCCTACCTGCGCAAGTTCGGCCAGTTCACCATTCCTGACTTTCTGGGTGCCCGCTATGAAGGCAACCTGCCCCGTCTGATTGGCGTGTTCGCTGCCATCTTGTGCTCCTTCACCTATGTGGTGGCACAGATTTATGGCGTTGGCCTGATCACCGCACGTCTGACCGGTCTGGCTTTTGAAGTGGGTATTTTTGCCGGTCTGGCCGGTATCCTGGTGTGCTCTTTCCTGGGCGGTATGCGTGCCGTGACCTGGACCCAGGTGGCGCAGTACGTGATTTTGATCATTGCGTACCTGCTGCCAGTGGTTTGGCTGTCGGTCAAGCACACAGGCGTGCCGATTCCCCAGGCGGTTTATGGCTACACCCTTGAAAAAGTGAGTGCCAAAGAAGAGCAGCTGCTGAAGGATCCGAAAGAGCTGGAAGTGCGTGGCATTTTCAAAGCCCGTTCAGATGCTGCAGTTGAAAAACTCAAGGATGTCCCTGCTTCCCTGGCTGCCGACAAGGCCGCTGCAGAGAAGAAAGTGGAAGAGCTGAAGGCTGCCAATGCACCTGTGGCCGAGATTCAGGCTGCAGAAGCAGCGCTGGCCAAAGTGCCCAAAGACGAGGCTGCTGCACGTGCCGCCTACACCGCGGCCCGCACCTCGAACGCAGCACGCGCAAACCCACCGATCCGCCACGCCCAGGCTTTCCCGGGCAAGGACCAAGCGGCGCAGGACATCGCACGCAAAAACTTCCTTGCGCTGGTCTTCTGTCTGATGATTGGTACTGCAGCGCTGCCGCACATCCTGATGCGCTACTACACCGTGCCTTCGGTGCGTGAAGCCCGCGAATCGGTGAGCTGGTCACTGTTCTTCATCTTCTTGCTCTACTTCACCGCGCCAGCTCTGGCGGTGTTGGCCAAGTACGAGGTCTACACGGTGCTGGTCAACACGCCGTTTGCCAACTTGCCGGACTGGATTGCACGCTGGAGTACGGTGGATGCGAGCCTCTTGTCGGTGGTTGACATCAACAAGGACGGCATTTTGCAGCTGGCCGAGATTTCGATCGGCGGCGACATCATCGTGCTGGCCACCCCTGAAATCGGTGGTCTGCCTTATGTGGTGTCGGGCATGGTTGCTGCTGGCGGTCTGGCCGCTGCGCTGTCTACCGCTGACGGCCTGCTGCTGACGATTGCCAACGCCTTGTCGCATGACCTGTACTACAAAGTGCTGGACCCTAATGCGTCTACAGCCCGCCGCGTGATGGTTTCCAAAATGTTGCTGCTGATTGTGGCTTTGGCTGCGGCCTATGTGGCGGCGCAAAAACCGGCGGACATTTTGTTCCTGGTCTCTGCGGCGTTCTCGTTCGCTGCTGCTGCTTTCTTCCCGGCCCTGACACTGGGTATCTTCTGGAAGCGCGCGAACAAATGGGGCGCATCGCTCGGCATGGTCGCTGGTCTGGGCATCACGTTCTATTACATGGTCACCACCCAGCCTTGGCTCTACAAGCTGACCCATGGCGCGGCCATCACGCCTGAGATCGTCAAGGCCAACACCTGGTGGGACATTGCACCGATCTCGGCCGGCCTGTTTGGCGTGCCGCTCGGTTTTGCTGTGATCATCATCGTGTCCCTGCTGACCAAGGCCCCTGGCCGTGACATTCAGGAACTGGTGGAGCATGTGCGCTACCCGAGCCTGGACGGCAAGACCTCTGCCGGCAGCGCTGCACACTGATCGGGCTTGTCAGGGGGTGAAGTTGGCGCCATGCGCTGACAACTCTGCCCCCTGAATTCCCGGGTGTTCAACCGAAACCCCCGTCACCTTTGGTGGCGGGGGTTTTTTTATGGGCGGGTCAGTTTGCGTTGACGGCGTGCCTAGAATATTGGCCTTAGCAGCCAACGATCGCACTCCATGCCTCAGGGAATCATCCGCATCCGCGGCGCGCGCCAGCACAACCTCAAGAACCTTGACCTGGACATCCGCACCGGTGAGTTGACGGTGGTCACCGGCCCCAGCGGCTCGGGCAAGTCTTCGCTGGTGTTTGACACGCTCTTTGCCGAGGGCCAGCGCCGCTATGTTGAGACCTTCTCGGCCTACGCGCGGCAGTTTCTGGACCGCATGGACAAGCCGGCGGTGGACAAGGTTGAAGGTGTGCCCCCGGCCATTGCGATTGACCAGACCAATCCCGTTCGCAGCTCACGCTCTACCGTGGGCACCATGACCGAGCTCAACGACCACCTCAAGCTGCTTTACGCCCGCGCCACGCTGCTGTTTGACAAGCAAACGGCGCAGTCCGTGCGGCACGACACCCCGGAGTCGATTTTTGCCGCCCTGGTGGCGCGCGCAGCTCAGGGCGAGCCCCGCATGGTGCTGACTTTTCCGGTCGAGCTGCCGGCCAACACCAGCGCCGAAGAAGTGGCGCAATGGCTGTCGGCCAGCGGCTTCACGCGGGTGCATACCGAGCGCGAAGTCGCCACGCCGGCCGGTCCGCACAAATTGATCGACGTGGTCGCTGACCGCTTTCGTTTGCAGGGCGTTGAAAAAGTGCGCGTCATCGAGGCTATCGAGATGGCCCTCAAGCGCGGCGGTCGGCTCAACGTCTACGTTCAGGCAGAAGACCAGCCCGAAGAGATGCTGCGCTTTTCCAGCGGCATGCATTGCCCGGAGAGTGACTTGCGCTACGCCGAGCCGACGCCTTCGCTGTTCTCCTTCAACTCGGCCATGGGCGCCTGCGAGACCTGCCGCGGTTTTGGCCGTGTCATCGGTGTGGACTACGGCCTGGTGATCCCCAATGACAAGCTGACCCTGCGCGCCGGGGCCATCAAAGTGATGCAGACGCCGGCCTGGCAGGAAGCCCAGGACGACCTGATGCGCCACGCCGAAGCCGCCGGCATTCCGCGTGACACGCCCTGGTACAAGCTGACGCCCGAGCAACAGGCCTGGGTCATCAACGGCTCGCCCAGCTGGAACGGGAAATGGAACCAGCACTGGTTCGGCATCAAGCGGTTTTTCGAGTACCTCGAAAGCAAGTCTTACAAGATGCACATCCGAGTGCTGCTGTCTAAGTACCGCAGCTACACGCCCTGCGAAAGCTGCGGCGGCGCGCGCCTGAAGACCGACGCGCTGCTGTGGCGTTTGGGCTCTAAAGAAGCCGCAGACGCAGTGCTGCCGCCGGCCAGGCGCTTCATGCCGGTGGGGGTGCAGTGGACGCGGGCGCAGCTCGAAGCCATGCCGGGTTTGTGCCTGCACGACCTGATGCAGCTGCCCATCGACAAGCTGCGCAATTTCTTCACGCAGATCGGCCCGGCCGCGCTGGTGGACGAGGCCGACCGCAAGGCGCTCAAGCTGCTGTTTGAAGAAATCCACACCCGGCTCAAGTACCTGTGCGATGTCGGCATTGGCTATCTCACGCTGGACCGGCAAAGCCGCACGCTCTCGGGCGGCGAGGTGCAGCGCATCAACCTCACTACCGCGCTCGGCACTTCGCTGGTGAACACCCTGTTTGTGCTGGACGAGCCCTCGATCGGCCTGCATCCGCGCGACATGAACCGCATCACCCAGGCCATGCACCGCCTGCGTGATGCCGGCAACACGCTGGTGGTGGTCGAGCACGACCCGGCCGTGATGATGGCCGCCGACCGCATGATCGACATGGGCCCGGGCCCCGGCGAAAAAGGCGGGCAAATTGTGTTTGACGGCACACCGGCCGAGTTGCGCCACGCCGACACGCTGACCGGCGCTTACCTGGGTTCGCGCAAGCAAGTCGGCATGGGCTTTAAGCGCGCCGTGAGCGACAACACGCCGCGCCTGATTCTGGAAGGCGCGCGCGACCACAATCTGAAAAACATCAGCGTCGAGTTTCCGCTGCAGCGCCTGGTGGTCGTCACCGGTGTCAGCGGCTCGGGCAAATCCACCCTGATGCAGGACATCCTGGCGCCGGCTTTGCTGCGCCAGTTCGGCAAGGCCACCGAAACACCGGGCCTGCACGACCGCCTGATGGGTGCTGACCATCTGAGCGATGTGGTGTTTGTGGACCAGTCACCGATCGGCAAGACGGCGCGTTCCAACCCGGCCAGCTATGTGGGCGCCTGGGACGCGGTGCGCGAGTTGTTCGCCTTTGCGCCGCTGGCGCGTGAGCGCAGCTACACGGCGTCCAAGTTCAGCTTCAACAGCGGCGATGGCCGTTGCCCGACCTGCGGTGGCTCGGGCTTCGAGCATGTCGAAATGCAGTTTTTGAGCGATGTGTACCTGCGCTGCGCCGACTGCGACGGCAAACGCTATCGCCCCGAAATTCTTGAAGTCAAGATCGAACGCCGTTACCCCGACGGCCGCACCGTAATGATGAACGTGGCCGATGTGCTTGACCTCACGGTGAGCGAGGCCAGCCAGCTGTTTGCCTACGACCGTGAGGTGATCCGTGCGCTGCAACCTATCGTGGACGTGGGGCTTGAATACGTCAAGCTCGGCCAGCCGGTTCCCACGCTGTCGGGCGGCGAGGCGCAGCGCCTCAAGCTCGCCGGCTTTCTGGCCGGCAGCAGCGGCAAGGGCGGCAAAAGCGCCAAGGCCAAGCCGACCGTGGCCAGCATCAGCCGCCAGGGGCTGGCGCTGCGCGCGCACCGCGGCACGCTGTTTCTGCTTGATGAGCCGACCACCGGCCTGCACTTTGACGACATCGCCAAACTGATGCGTGCGCTGCGCAAGCTCATCGAGGCCGGCCACTCGCTGATCGTCATCGAGCACAACCTCGACGTGATCCGCTCGGCCGACTGGCTGATCGACCTGGGTCCCGAAGGCGGCGAGGGCGGCGGCTGGGTGGTGGCCGAAGGCACGCCCGAGGCCGTGCGCGAGCACCCCAGCTCGCACACTGCGCTGGCGCTGCGCGAGTACGAAGCGGCCATGGGCCAGGTGCACGCGGTCGAAGACATCCGGCCGCAGGCCTGGGTGGCGCGGCCGGTGACGTCCAACCTGATCCAGATCGTCAACGCGCGCGAGAACAATCTGCAAAGCCTGTCGGTCGATATTCCGCGCGGCAAGTTCAACGTGGTCACCGGCGTCTCGGGTTCTGGCAAGTCCACACTGGCCTTTGATATTTTGTTCAACGAGGGCCAGCGCCGCTACCTCGAGTCGCTCAATGCCTACGCCCGCTCCATCGTGCAGCCGGCCGGCCGGCCCGAGGTCGATGCGGTCTACGGCATTCCGCCCACGGTGGCGATTGAGCAGCGCTTATCCCGTGGCGGGCGCAAGTCCACGGTGGGCACC
>JBIKHR010000205.1:0-5682 GCA_044362035.1 Polaromonas sp.
GACCGCGCGCAGGCGGCGGCCTTGTTTGCCGAGTTGCAGGCCGCACCCCTGCAGTCGATTGATGTGCTGGGCGGCGGCCGTGCCGCGCTGGAGGCGGCCAACACCGAGTTCGGGCTGGCGCTGGCAGAAGACGAAATCGAGTACCTGGTGCAGGCCTTCACGCAGCTCCAGCGCAACCCCACCGATGTTGAGCTAATGATGTTTGCCCAGGCCAACAGCGAGCATTGCCGCCACAAGATTTTCAACGCTGAGTTCACCATTGACGGCGTGCTGCAAGACAAGAGCCTGTTCGGCATGATCCGCCACACCGAGCAGATGCACCCGCAGCACACGGTGGTGGCGTATTCGGACAACGCCTCGGTGATGGAAGGCGGCAAGGTTCAGCGCTTTTTTGCCGGCGCGGACGCTGCGTCCACCCGCCAGCCTTACAGCGCCCGCGCTGATGTGCTGACCCATGTTTTGATGAAGGTAGAGACGCACAACCACCCGACGGCAATTTCACCTTTTCCCGGTGCCTCGACCGGCGCGGGCGGCGAGATTCGCGACGAAGGCGCCACCGGCCGCGGCTCCAAACCCAAGGCGGGCCTGACCGGCTTCACCGTCTCGCGTCTGTTTGACGAATCGTTCGGCAAGCCCGGCCACATGGCCAGTGCGCTGCAGATCATGACCGAAGGCCCGCTGGGCGGCGCGGCCTTCAACAACGAATTTGGCCGGCCCAACCTGACCGGCTACTTTCGCGAGTACGAGCAGACCGTGGACGGCCAGCGCTGGGGTTACCACAAGCCCATCATGATCGCCGGTGGCCTGGGCACGATCGACGCGGGCATGACGAAGAAAATCCTGTTTCCGGCCGGTACCTTGCTCATTCAACTGGGTGGCCCCGGTATGCGCATCGGCATGGGCGGCAGCGCTGCCAGCTCCATGGCCTCGGGCGCCAACGCCGTCGAGCTCGACTTTGATTCGGTCCAGCGCGGCAACCCCGAGATCGAGCGCCGCGCGCAAGAGGTCATCAACCAGTGTGCGCAACTCGGCGCGGCCAACCCGATTCTGGCGATTCACGACGTGGGCGCGGGCGGTTTGTCGAACGCTTTTCCCGAGCTGGTGAACGACGCCGGTCGCGGTGCGCGCTTTGACCTGCGCGCCGTGCCGCTGGAAGAAAGTGGCCTGAGCCCGAAGGAAATCTGGAGCAACGAAAGCCAGGAGCGCTACGTCATGGCGATTGCGCCGGCCTCGCTGCCGCAGTTCAAAGCCTTTTGCGAACGCGAGCGCTGCCCGTTTGCAGTGATTGGCGTGGCGACTGAGGAGCGGGATCTGGTCGTGATGGACGGTGGCGCAGATTCTTCATCCAAGCCAGGGCCGCAGAACCGGCTTAGCCGGGCTGCAGGCGCAGCGGCCCCCCCGGGGGGCAGCGAAGTACACGAAGTGACGAGCGTGGGGGCTCCAGTCAATATGCCCATGAACGTGTTGTTGGGCAAGCCGCCCAAGATGCACCGTGAAGTGAAATCCGTTTCGCGCCCCATCCCACCGCTGGACCTGACCGGCGTGGACTTGCAGCACAGCGTGATCAATGTGCTCAGCCACCCGACCGTGGCGTCCAAGCGTTTTCTCATCACCATCGGTGACCGCACCGTGGGCGGCCTCACACACCGTGACCAGATGGTCGGCCCGTGGCAAGTGCCGGTGGCCGACTGCGCCGTGACGCTGGCCGACTACCAGGGCTTTGCCGGCGAGGCCATGAGCATGGGCGAGCGCACGCCGCTGGCCATCACCAATGCCGCTGCCTCGGGCCGCATGGCCGTGGCCGAGGCCATCACCAACTTGCTGGCCGCGCCGATTGAGCTGCCCCGCGTCAAGCTGTCGGCCAATTGGATGGCCGCTTGCGGTGAGCCGGGCCAGGACGCTGCACTTTTTGAGACCGTCAAGGCCGTCGGTATGGAACTGTGCCCGGCGCTGGGCGTGTCGATTCCGGTCGGCAAGGATTCGCTGTCCATGCGCACCGTCTGGACCGAGGGCGATGACCAGAAAAAAGTCACCTCGCCGGTGTCGCTGATCGTCAGCGCCTTTGCCACGCTGGCCGATGTGCGCAGCACGCTGACACCGCAGCTCAACGCCGAAGAGGCCGACAGCACGCTGATCCTGATCGACCTGGGCAAGGGCCAGTGCCGCATGGGCGGCTCTATATTGGCGCAGACGCTGGACAAAGGCGAGGGCGCCGTGCCCGACCTCGACGACGCGCAAGATCTGGTTCACCTGGTCAACGCCGTCAATGCCTTGCGCGCCAAGGGCGAGATTCTGGCTTACCACGACCGCAGTGACGGCGGCCTGCTGGCGGCTGTGTGTGAAATGGCGTTTGCCGGCCAGGTCGGCGTGTCACTCAACATCGACATGCTGCTGGTAGAAGGCGACGGCATTTCCGACAGCCGCATGGACACCGGTGACAGCAAGAACTGGGCAAGCCAAGTCGGTGCACGGCGCGACGAGCTCACGCTCAAGGCGCTGTTCAATGAAGAGCTGGGCGTTGTGATTCAGGTGCGCACGGCAGTTCGCAATGAAGTGATGCAGGTGCTGCGCGAGCACGACCTGGCCAAGTTCAGCCACTTCATCGGCAAGACCCGGCCGCAGCATGCGGCACTCGAGGTCGGCAAAGGCCAGATCCAGGTCTGGCGCGACACCAAGTCCGTCTTCAGCGCGCCCTTGCAAGACCTGCACCAGGTCTGGGATTCGGTCAGCTGGAAGATCTGCCAGCAGCGCGACAACCCGGCCGGCGCTGACGCTGAGCATGCTGGCGTGGGCGATCCGCACAACACCGGCTTGCATGTGTTGTTGCCCAAGACTTTCCCCCAGGCTCCAACGGGCGACGGGACCCCCGCCCTGGCGCTGTCCCGCCCGCGGGTGGCGATCCTGCGCGAGCAGGGCGTCAATTCGCATGTCGAGATGGCTTACGCCTTCACGCTGGCCGGATTTGAAGCCTGCGACGTGCACATGACCGACCTGCAAAGCGGCCGCGCACGTTTGCAGGACTTCATTGGCGTGGTGGCTTGCGGCGGCTTCAGCTACGGCGACACCTTGGGCGCTGGCATCGGCTGGGCCCGCTCGATCATGTTCAATGAATTGTTGGCCGAGCAGTTCAAGGCCTTTTTTGCGCGTTCTGACACCTTCGCCCTGGGCGTGTGCAACGGTTGCCAGATGTTTGCCGAACTCGCCAGCATGATTCCGGGCGCCGAAGCTTGGCCGCGCTTCACCACCAACCTGAGCGAGCGATTTGAAGCCCGCCTGGGCCAGGTCGAAGTGCTGGACTCGCCCAGCTTCTTTTTCAAGGACATGGCCGGTGCGCGCCTGCCGATCGCTGTGGCGCACGGCGAGGGCTTTGCCAACTTTGCGCGCCGCGGCAACGCCGCCAAAGCCATTGCCGCCATGCGTTTTACCGACCACCTGGGCCAGCCCACCGAGGCTTACCCGGCCAACCCCAATGGCAGCCTGGGCGGCCTGACGGCTGTGACCACGGCCGACGGCCGCTTTACGGCCATGATGCCGCACCCCGAGCGGGTGTTCCGCAACGTGCAGATGAGCTGGACCGCCGGCAAGGTAGACGAGTTCAGCCCGTGGATGCAGATCTGGCGCAACGCGCGCAAGTGGGTCGGCTGACCAGCCGGCCTGCCAAATGACAGGCCGCGCCATGGCTGCTGTATTGCTGTTGCTGGCCTTGTGGCTGGCCTGGACGCCGGACAAGCCGGCCGACGAGTTGCTGGCCCGCTATGCACAACCCGGCACGCAGCTGCTTCAAATCGATGGACAGCGCGTTTACCTGCAAGACACCGGTCCGCGTGATGCCAGCGCCGTGGTTTTGTTGCATGGCTTTGGTGCCAGCCTGCAAACCTGGGACGCCTGGGCTGCGGTTCTGGAGCGCGAGCACCGGGTGATCCGGTTTGACATTGCCGGTTTTGGCCTGAGCGGCCCTGCTGCAGACAATGACTATTCGGAAGCCGCCGATGTGCGCCGCGTGCTGGCGGTGCTGGACCACCTGGGCGTGCAGCAAAGCGTGTTCATTGGCCACTCGATGGGTGGGCGATTGGCCTGGAGCCTGACCGCCAGCCAACCGCAGCGCGTCAGCCGGCTGGTGCTGATCGCACCCGATGGTTTTCCAGACCCCGCCGCACGCTCTGAGAAAACCTTTGAGGTGTCGCCGCTGCTGGGCCTGATCCGTCTGTCATTGCCGCAATGGGCTCTGAAGATGGGTTTGGCGCCCGCTTATGGCGACGCCGCGCGTCTGAGCGATGCCGTGGTCACGCGCTACCAGGACATGCTGCGGGCGCCCGGTGTGCGGGCCGCGGTGATTGAGCGCATGCAGCAAAGCCGCAACAGTGACCCGGTGCCGCGATTGAAAACCATTGCCGCGCCCACGCTGCTGTTGTGGGGCGATAAGGACGCCATGATTCCTTCGGCCAATGCCGCCGATTACCTGGCCGCCTTACCCCATGCCCGCAGTGTTTTGCTGCCCGGTCTGGGCCATGTGCCGCATGAAGAAAACCCGGCCGCCTCGCTGGCGCCCGTGCTTTCTTTTTTAAAGCAGCCGGGCTGACCGCTGCAGCCCTGCGCTCACCAGCGCGGCGGGCGTTTGTCGATGAAGGCTTGCACGCCCTCCAGCGCTGAAGCATCCATCATGTTGCAGGCCATGGTCTGGGCTGCGTCGTCATAGGCGGCTTGCATGCCGGTCTCAATCTGGCGGTAAAAAAGCTGCTTGCCCATCTCGATGGGCAGCCGCGGTTTGCTCAGGATGCGCGCGACCAGGGACTCGACTGCCTCGTCCAGTTGCGCCGGTTCAGCGACGCGGTTGATCAAGCCTTTGCTGAGGGCTTCTTGCGCACTGAGAAAGTCGCCTGTGACCAGCATCTCGAAGGCAGCTTTGCGGGACAGGTTGCGCGACAGGGCCACGCTGGGTGTGGAACAAAACAGGCCGAGGTTGACACCGCTGACCGCAAAGCGCGCGTCGGATGCCGCAACCGCCAGGTCACACTGCGCCACCAGTTGGCAGCCGGCAGCAGTCGCCATGCCTTGCACTTGGGCGATCACCGGCACCGGCAGGCGCTGAAGGCTCATCATCATGCGGCCGCACTGGGCAAACAGCTGCTGGTAGTAGCCGAGCGCGGGTTCGGCGCGCATTTCTTTGAGGTCATGGCCGGCGCAAAACGCCCGCCCCTTGGCCGCGATGACCAGCACGCGCAGCTTGGGCTCGGTGGCCAATTGGTCAAGCTCTTTTTGCAGGGCCGTCAGCAGCGCTTCATTGAGGGCGTTGAAGGCCAACGGCCGGTTCAGCGTGAGCGTGGTCACGCCGCGGGCGTCGTCGCTGCGCAGCAGCACGGGGTCGAGTGGGGTGTTGGGCATGGGGATGACCTCAGGGCTTGGTTGGTGTTGCGTGAGTGGCAGCGTCGTCAGTGCGGGCGCGTTCGCGCAGCTGAAACTTTTGAATCTTGCCGGTGGACGTTTTGGGTATATCTTCAAAACGGATGTCTTTGGGTACTTTGTAGCCTGCCAGCCATTGGCGGCAGTGGGCCACCAGATCGGCGGCCGTAACGTTGCTGCCGGCCCGTGTCTCGATATAGGCCAGCGGCGTCTCGCCCCATTTGGCATCGGGCTTGGCCACCACGGCGCAGGCCTGCACGGCGGGGTGGCGGTACAGCGCGT
>JBIKHR010000206.1:0-5681 GCA_044362035.1 Polaromonas sp.
TCAAGGGCGTGTTGCCTGATGTGCCGGCCCCTGTCGTGGTGCCCAAGCCTGAGCCCGTGGCCAAACCTGCCGCTGCCAGCCAGCGCGCGCCGGCAGCCCGTGCGCCTGCCGCCCCGGTGGCCGAAAAAGGCTTCTTTGGTTGGATCAAGAACCTGTTCGGTGGCGAGTCTGCCCCTGCAGCACCAGCCCGCGAAGTGAAAAAAGACGAACGCAGCGAAGGCCGGCGCGATGAGCGTGGCGAACGCAGTGAGCGCCCGGAACGCGGCGAGCGCTCCGAGCGTGGTGGCCGTGACGGCCGCCGCGGTGGTCGCGGTGAACGCGGTGCCCGCAGCGAAGGTCGTGGCGGCGAACGTGGTGCAGAGCGCGGCGAAGGCCGCGCTGAACCGCGCCGCGAACGCAGCCCTGAAGGTCGTCCGGAAGGCCGCCCAGAGCGCGCCCCGGGTGACGCCCGCCCTGAAGCACGCGAAGGCCGTGAAGGCGGCCGCGAAGCCCGCCCGGAAGGCCAGCCCCGCGAACCCCGCGCTGATGGTCAGCCCCGCGGCGAAGGCCGTGGCCGCCGTGACCGTGGCGACCGTGGTGCAGACCGCAACGGCGCGCCACGCGACGCTGCCCAGGAAGAACTCGCACTGGCCAACCAGGCTGCCATGGCCGCCGCTTCACGCGGTGACCTGTCGGAGCCTGCTGCCGGCCGCGAAGAGCGCCAGCCACGCGAAGCGCGCGAACCCCGCGAGCCCCGTGAAGCACGTGGCGATGGCCGCCGCGAACGCGGTGGTCGCCGCAACGAGCGGCGCGACGAAGCGCCAGCCGCCGAGGGCAGCACCGCTGCCTTTGGCGACGAGCGCGCGCCCGACTTGCGCGCTGAGAGCGTAGAACGTGTTGAAGGCGCAGACGCCGGCACCGACCAGGGCAGCGAGCAAACCGCCGGCCCGGACGGCAGCCAGGAACGCGCACCCCGCGAGCGCCGCAGCCGCGACCGTTATGGCCGCGAACGCCGCGAACGTGGTGACCGCCCTGAGCGCAGCGACGAGTCAGCCCCAGCTGCAGAAGGCAGCGAAGGCCAGGCCCCCACCGGCGAGCTGAACTTCAGCGCACCGGCCGGTGAGACCCAGCCAGCGATGCAAGCCGCCGCGCCGGCAGTGCCTGTTGCGGCGCCCGCACCAAGGCCAGCCGCTGCGCCAGCCCCAGTTGCTGCAGCACCCGTGGTGCCAGCACCCGCACCGCAAGCAGCCAGCGCAGCAGCCCCTGCCCGCGCCCTGCCCCAGGTGGCGTCTTACGACCTGCCTTTGCAGGACCTGGCCCAGGTGGCCAGCGCCTCTGGTTTGCAGTGGGTGAACTCGGACACCGCCAAGATCGCCCAGGTGCAGGCGGCCATGGCAGCTGAGCAGCGTCCGGCGCATGTGCCCCGCGAGCGTCCACCCGTGGTCGCCGTTGAAGCCAGCCCGCTGATGTTGGTCGAAACCAAACGCGACCTGCGCAACATGACCCTGCCCTTCGAAGAAGGCACACCGCGCGCTGAATAAGCATGCGGGCAAAGAAAAAGGCGACTCATTGAGTCGCCTTTTTTCATGGGGAATCCGGAAGATGCTTTGAGTCGGGTGCCTATGCAGGGCCTGTCAAATTTGCGCTGCCCGGCGAATGGCCAGCTGCGCTGCGTTGGTGTCCGAACGCTGCTCGGCCAGTGCCGCCAGCGCCAGCCAGACCTTGCGCTTAAGCGCCGGGTCTTGCAGGGACAACGCCGCATGCGACAGCAGTTGCTGCGCCTTGCCCCACAGTTGACGTTTGAGGCAAGCCATACCGGCCAGGTACTCCACATTGGCGTCGCCCGGGCGCGCCACCAGGGCGGCCTCGATGCGGCCCAGCCAGCCGGCGTCCGTCGCATCCAGGCTGTCTTCCAGCGCCAGAATGAATTTCACACGCAGCGCGTCGCTCAACCCGGAGCGCGTTTGCATCATCTCGTTCCACACACCGGCCAGCCACTGACGCGCCAGCGCGGCATCGCCCGCCAGCGTCATCAGGCGTGCAGCAGCGTGCACCGCCACTTCGGGCATGGCGCGTTCGTCTTCTTCCAGCGACAACCAGACTTGCTGCAACTGGCCGGGTTCATGGCCGCCGTTAAGCAGCTCGATGGCCAGGCCGCGAATGATGCTTTGCGCCGCAGCGGGCGAAAAAGCCCGGTGCTTGGCCAACAGGCGCGCGGTTTCCAGGGCCAGCGCCGTCTGGCCGGCCAGGCGGGCGGCACGCAAGCGCATGCGCAAGGCCAGCGTGCGGCGGCCGGTGCCCACGGGCAACTGGCTCAGCCACTGCAGCGCGACAAGGGGTTCACGGTCGTCCAGCGCCCAGCGCACGGCGCGCAGCTGAATACCCTCTTGAGTTTCCAGCACCACGCGCTGGCTGCTGCTGTCCAGCGCCTGCTGCAGGTGCTGGTCACGCAGCGGCCGGTTTTGCAAAAACTGTGCGCTTTCGGCGGCCAACAAATGGGCCAGCGAACGCAGTTGCATGAAGCGGCTGGCGTGATGTCCCGAATCCATGCCGACATCGGCGATCAGCAAGGCCAGGCTTTTTTCTTGCGATAAGGCGTTTTCTGCCGCACGCGCGGCGCGGATGAAACGGCCAGCCAGCAGGTGCGCCAGCGCGTCCATCAGGGCCGCGTACATGGCGCGTTCTTTTTGCTGGGCGCGCCAGCGCCGCGCTTGCACGGGCAGCGAAGCCAGCGCGCTCAGCGCCTTGAGCGCAAAGTGCACCAGCACAAAAGCACCGGCCAGCACCAGCACCAGCAGGTTCAGGGAAATATCGACCCGGTGTGGCGGCCAGAACAGCGTGACCACCGCATGGTTGTTGCCGGCAAACAGCGCAACCGCCACAGCCACGCCAAACAGAGCAAGGATCCAGAGAGCGGCGCGCATGGGTTGGGTGAATGAAGGCGCGGTCAGCGACCGGCCGCTGCCGTGGCCAGGGCGGCCAGGGTTTCGTCCAGGCGCGGCAATTCGCCGCTGCGCAGTTGCGCCTGCACCTGCTGCAAGGCGGTCATGGCAGCCTGCGTCTTGCGGGAAGAGCCGTCAAAGTAGCGCTGCAAACTGGTCTGCACGCTGGCCAGGTCCGAGCGGGCCGCTCCAGTCTGGCGCGACAGCAAGGCCAGGCGTGCATTAAGCAGCTTGAGCTTGATGTTTTCACGCAGAAAGTAAGACTGCTCAGGCGCCAGCAGCGCGGCTTCGGGCTGGTCGATGCGGCTCACGCGCAGCAGGCTTTTAGCTTCTTCGCGCAGGCCCAGCAGCGTGCGGCCTGACCAGTCACGCAGCGCCTGCATGTCCATGAAACTCCAAAAAGAGGACTTGGGCGCCGCCCCCGCCTTGCCGGCAGCAGGGCTGGCCTGGGCGGCGTTAAGGGCCTCTGGTGGCGCGGTCACCGCACCATCGCTCATCACCTGGTTGACCAGCGGCAAATCGTCAATCAGGCGGACTATCTCGTCGAGCTTGAGCACCAGCGCCGGCACATCGGTGAGCGACGCGCTCTTGATGCGCTCGCTGTCTTTGAGGATGGCGCGCTGCACCGGGCTCAGGCGCGGCTGGGCGGCGCGCACCAGCCGTTGCTCGGCCGACTTCAGGGCCGCCAGCAGGGGTTCGGCGCTGCCTGTGAGCTGGGCTTGCTGCTGGGCCAGCCGCAAGCTCGCTTCCATGTCGATCACCAGGTTGTCGTCGCGCGAGCGGGACAGGCTGCGCATCAGCTCTTCGAGTTGGCTGCGCTGCAAGCTGACTTCGTTGAGCCGGGTTTCAGTGGCCAGCAGTCGGGCTGAAAGCTCGCGGGTGGCTTCTTGCGCCTGGCGGGCCAACGTGCGGGCCTCGATGGCTTGCGCGCCGGAGTCGGTGCTGCGCCTGGCCAGTTCTTCTTGAATATGGTTGATTTTTTGCCATGACAAAAGCGCGCCTACCGCGCCGGCCAGCGCCAGCAAGAGCAGTCCCAGCGCCCAGGCCCGCGTGCGCCAGAGCGCTTCCGGCACGGCCGCGGCATCCACAGGCAAGGCAGATGCGTCAGGGTTGGCAGGGGAAGCAGCGGCAGCCGGGGCGGTTGCAGGTGAAGTTGCGGGTGAAGAGTCACTCATGGATGCAACGATTCTATCGATGCCACGATGTCGTCCAGCGCAGGTCGTGACTCGATAACAACACCCCAACCGGCTGCCCGCACCGCACTGGCAATGCGCGGGTGCGTGGCAATGGCCCGCGCCCGCGACCAGTCGCCCCCGGGCCAGCGCGGCAGTCCGTCCAGCGCTTCAGAGCTGCTGAAGAGCCAGACCGAGCCATCGTTCCGGCTGTCCTCCATGCGTTGCAGTTGCGCCGGACTGAAGTGCGGCACGCGGCGCTGATAAACCACCACAAAGTCCACACTGGCCCCGGCGTTTTCAAACTGGGCTGCCAGCCACTGGCGGCCCGGTGCCGATGCATCGGGCGAGTCCCCGCTCTGCCCGCGCACGATCAGCACGCGCTGCCCTGCCCAAGGCCGCGCGCCCACCACCTGCCACAAGGCTTCGGAGTCAAACTGGCTGGCGTGGCCGGCCGGCGTGTCAATTTGTGCGGCTGGCACACCGTGCGCCGCCAGCACCTTGGCCGTGCCGGGGCCTGGGGCCATGAAGCGCAGTGGCGGCGGCAAGGGCGGCGCGTTGGCCGGCCTGGCTGCAAAAAAATACGTCACCGCGTTGCCGCTGACAAACATCAGAGCCGCGTAGTCCGCCAGCCGCGCCCAGGCCGTGCGGGCCGGCGTCAGGTCGTCGGCAGCGGCAATCTCCAGCAGCGGCAAGGCCTCAGCGGTCAGGCCGCGCTGGCACAGTTGTTCGGCCCAGCGCTGGGCGTCTGGCGCCGGCCGGGTGACGATAACGGGGCGGTCGCGCCAGGAAGCCTGCGCCGGTGAAGCCGGTAAATCAGGCGCTGGCATTTGAGGCCCAGACGGCGCCCCCTGCGCGCAGCATGGCGGCCACATGGTCACCCAGGGCTTCGGCCTCGGCAAAGTTGCGCACCTGCGCCTGGTGCTGCACGCGCACCAGGGGCGCAGGCTGGCCCGCCGCCGCAGCCGGCAAGCTGGCCTGAATACCGTCGGGGCCTGCAGCGCCCGGGTCGCCCCAGGCGGCTTCAAGCCGCATGCCCGCATCGGCCGGGCCCTGCGTGAAAGCGGCCAGCGGCATGGAGCAGCTGCCGCCCATGGCTCGCGATACGGTGCGTTCGGCCGTCACGGCCAGCCAGGTGGGCATGTGCGCCAACTGGGCCAGTCCGTCTATCAGGTCCTGCCGGTCGGCCCGCACCTCAATGCCCAGCGCGCCCTGGCCGGCGGCAGGCAGCATTGCATCGGGCTCAAAGGTGGCGCGAATGCGGCTTTGCAAGTCCAGCCGCTTGAGGCCGGCCGCAGCCAGCACGATGGCGTCGTACTGACCTTCGTCGAGCTTGCGCAGCCGCGTGTCCAGGTTGCCGCGCAGGGGCTCAATGCGCAAGTCCGGCCGCAAGGCCTTGAGCAGCACCAGCCGGCGCAGGCTCGAAGTGCCGACCACCGCGCCCTGCGGCAAGGCCGCCAGGCTGGCGTAGGTGTTGGAGACAAAGGCGTCACGCGGGTCTTCGCGCTGCATCACGCAGGCCAGCGCAAAGCCAGCCGGCAAATCCATCGGCACGTCCTTGAGCGAATGAACGGCGATGTCGGCACGG
>JBIKHR010000207.1:0-5656 GCA_044362035.1 Polaromonas sp.
CGGCAACTGGGCACGCCCTTGAAAACCGAGCGCACCGGTCGCGTGGGCGGGCACATGGTGCCGATGCCGCATTTCGGCCTGGTGCTGGCGCTGCCCGACTGGCAGAGCATGGCAGCAAGCGGCTGTTACAGACTTCATCGTGCCGCCGCATTGCCGCTTTGAAGGGCAGCCGGGCTAGCAGTGACAATATTCTCTTTTGACCCCTTCGGCAACCCGATAGAGATCAAGGGCTTCAGGTCGCTGGAGTCGGTTTACGACCACTAGCGGGCGCGCGCAGGGGCGCGATTTTCTGGTCGATCGCACCGAACAGGGCATGGCCCTCCTGGTCCTTCATCTCGATGCGGATGGTGTCGCCGAACTTCATGTAAGCGGTCTTCGGCTGGCCGTCCTGTAGGGTTTCGATGGCGCGTTTTTCAGCGATGCAGCTGTAGCCCTTGGGCCAGTCGGTCTGGCCCTGGCTTTCAACGCCCGGGTTGCTGACCGTGCCCGAACCGATCACGCTGCCGGCGCGCACGTTGCGGGTCTTGCACAGGTGGGCAATCAACTGGCCGAAGTGAAAGGTCATGTCAGCGCCGGCGTCGCACAGGCCGACCTTGCGGCCGTTCCAGGTGCTTTGCAGCGTCAGGTGCAGGCGGCCCTGCTGCCAGGCGCTGCCGAGTTCGTCGAGCGTGACGGCCACCGGACTGAACGCCGTGGCCGGTTTGCTCTGCACAAAGCCAAAGCCCTTGCCCAGCTCGTCAGGGATCAGGTTGCGCAGCGACACATCGTTGACCAGCATCACCAGCCGGATGCCGTCCAGGGCTTGCTCAGGCGAGCTGCCCATGGGCACGTCGGCGGTGACCACGGCCAGCTCGGCCTCAAAGTCAATGCCAAAGTCTTCGCTGGGCACGGAGACGTCGTCACAGGGGCCCAGAAAGTCATCGCTGCCGCCCTGGTACATCAGCGGGTCAGTCTGGAAAGTGGCGGGCAGCCCGGCCCCGCGGGCGCGGCTCAAGAGCTCGACATGGTTGGCGAAGGCCGAGCCATCGACCCACTGGTAAGCCCGTGGCAGCGGCGCCATGCAGCGCGCCGCTTCAAATGGAAAAGCGTGGCGCGTCCGGCCCTGGTTGAGCGCGTCAGACAGGTCTTGCAGCTGCGGCGACAAAAAGTTCCAGTCGTCGAGCACCTGTTGCAGGGTGTTGGCGATACCGGTCGCGTAGTGCGCGCTGGCGAGGTCGCGCGAGACCACCAGCAACTGGCCGTCACGCGAGCCGTCTTTGTAAGTGGCGAGTTTCATGGCTTGTCTTTCAGGGGTGTTGGGGGGCAGCCCCTGGCGTTACGATAAGTGGCTTGTTTTGACCTGCCAATTTGACCTGCCAACCATCCGTAAATTCTAGTCCACCGCGAATGAACGACCGCCCGGCAACGCCTCCTCACGCCACGCTGCCAACAGCCGCATCGGCGGGCGCTGCACTGCGGGTGATGCCGGCGGCACCACGTCGCGCGCTGTGGCTGCTGGCCGCGCTGGTGGCCCTGCTTCACTGGCTGGTGCTGGCCGACGGCCCCTGGGACATCGGCCTGAACCGCAGCCCGCAAACCCGGCTGCCCGACACCTTGGTGTTCAACACGCGGCGCATTGAAGCCCCGCCCCCGCCGCGCAGCGGCCCGGTGCCCGCCGCCACCCTGCGTTCGTCGCGGGTGCGCGCCCGCCCGCCGGCCGCCGAAGCACCGGTGCCAGCCGAAGTGGCGCCCATCGTGGCTGCCGTGCCGGCGCCAGAGCCAGAGCCGGCACCGACACCGGCACCGCTATTGCCGCCAGCCGCCAGCGCCGAAGCGCCGCCCCCCCCGCCCGCAGCACCGGAAGCTGCGCAGCCGGTTGCCAGCGCGCCGCCACCCGGCCAGGCCCCGGTGGCCATCAGTATTCCCGGCTCGGTGCGCCTGCAATACAAGCTGACCGGCATCTCCCGCAACCTGAATTACCACGCCAACGGCGAGATGACCTGGCTGCGCGAAGGCAACCGCTACGAAGCGAGCATGGTGGTTCGCGCCTTTTTACTCGGCTCGCGCTCGCTGAGCAGCGTGGGCGAAGTCACGGCCGATGGCCTGGCGCCCAAGCGCTTCAGTGACAAGAGCCGCAGCGAACTGGCGGCCCACTTTGACGCTGACAAGGGCAAGATCACCTTCAGCGCCAACCGGCCGGATGCGGTCTGGCAACGCGGCGCGCAGGACCGCCTGAGCGTGTTTTTCCAGCTGGCCGGCCTGCTGGCCGGGCAGCCCGGCGGCTTTCCTGCCGGCAGCAAAATTCCGATCTACACCGTGGGCCCGCGCGAGGCAGACATTTGGGCTTTCACCGTCGAAAGCGAAGAAGCCCTGACCTTGCCCATGGGCGAGCTGCGGGCGCTGCGCCTCTCGCGTGACCCCAAGCGCGAGTTCGACCAGAAAGTTGAAGCCTGGTTTGCCCCCTCGCTGGCTTATTGGCCGGTACGCATCAAAATCACCCAGAGCAACGGGGATTTCGTGGACCAGCAACTCTCCGGCAGCAGCACCCCTTGAGTCTTGAACTTACCGCCAATGGCGCCATCTGCTGACAAAGGAGACTCTTCTCATGCACATGCTGTACGACTCAGATACTTTTGCCGTGGTGCAAATCCAGGCCGACGCTGCCGACGGCGGCGTAGCGCAAACGGCATCTGCGGCACCGCAACTGGCACGTCACGGTTTTGAAATCGTAGACAAACGCTCTGGTAAAGAGGTTTACCTCGATGGCTCCTGGGCTGAACTTTTTCAGGCCCGCCTGAACGGCTGGCAACAAAAGACGCCGAGCCAGGAAGAAGTCGAGGAAATGCTGGAGAGCTACGCCGAACTGGCGCAGATGCCCGTCGTCATGCACTGAAGCCGGCGGCTCAGGCCGAAGGCTGCAGGCGCTGCGACCAGCGGTACATCGGCTCGGTCAGCAGCAGCACTGCCGCCAGCCGCATGACTTGAAAGGCCGTGACCACCGGCACGCCCAGTTGCAACACCTTGGCCGTGATGGCCATCTCCGCAATGCCGCCCGGCGCAACGCCCAACATGAGTGTGGCCCATTGCAGGCCTGAGACCCAAGACAGCAGCCAGGCAAAACCAGCGCACAGAAAAATCATGGTCACGGTGCTTAAGGCCGCCGAGACCATCCAGCGCGGCGCCATTCGAATGAAACCCGGCGTGAAACGCACCCCCAGCCCGATCGCCAGCACCAGCTGCGCCGCATTCGTCATGGGCTGCGGCAGGGCCGACAGGCTCACGCCGGTGGCGGTTAACAGCATCGACACGCCCAGCGCACCCAAAAACCAGGGGTTGGTGCTGCGCAAACGCCGCAGCAGCCAGCAACCCGCACCTGTCAGCAGCAGCCACAATGCCAGGCCAGGCCAAGCCACCACGCGCGGCCCCGGCAAACTTGTGTCCAAACCGTGCATGCCGCTCAACTGCATGCCGAAAGGAACAATCAGCGTCACCATCAAAATGCGCAGACTGTGGGCAGCGGCGATCAGGTCGGTCTGCGCGCCAAAGCGCTCGCCCAAAATCGTCATCTCAGAAGCTCCTCCTATGGGTGACGCAAAGTGCGTGGTCAAGCGCGTCACCCCGGGGATGTGCATCAGCCCAGGGCGGGCATGCAGCCTGTGCAAGAAGGCGCCGGCCAGAAAGCCCAGCACCAGCGCCCAAAGAATGCCCAGCGAAATCACCCACCACAGGCCGACCACCATGCCGAGCGCCTGCGGCGTGAAATACAAACCCAGCGCCCCGCCGATCACCCATTGACCCGCATTGCGCAGTGGCGTCGCACTGGCCGTCGGGCCGCCGGCCATCGTCACAAAGGCGGTGGCCAGCAGCGGGCCCATCATCCACGGCACGGGCGTGTGCAGCGCCACGCAGAGCAAGGCAGCCGCCCAGGCCAGCAGGAGCGTCAGCCCGATGCGGGTGGCCGGGCGCGTCAGGAGGCGTTGAATGAATCGGGCAACAGGTGACAGCATCAGTGCAGAAGCGAGCAGTAAAAACCGGCGTCAGGGTTCTGGCGCCAAAGCCTTAGTATCGGCGCATGTTCAGCTTCATCACCTTCCCCCTGCCGCGCCGCCTGACAGCGGGCCTGGCCTTGTCGCTGGCGCTGGGGCTGGCAGCTTGCAGCGTTGTGAGCCGCCCGGACGCTGCGACGCGGCTGGCCGCCTGGCTACCGGCCGACGTGTTGCTGCTGGGCGAACAGCATGACGCCAGCGCGCACCAGGCCATCGAGCAGCAGGTGGTGGCGGCGCTGGCAGACAGGGGCCAGCTGGCGGCGCTGGCGCTGGAAATGGCCGACAGCGGCCAAAGCACCGCCGGCCTGCCCGCCAACGCCAGCGAAGAACAAACCCGCAGCCGGCTGCGCTGGGACCAGGCGGCCTGGCCCTGGGCGGCCTACGGCCCGGCCGTGATGGCTGCGGTGCGCGCCGGCGTGCCGGTGCTGGGGGCCAATTTGCCGCGCGGCGACATGCGCGCCAGCATGGCCGACACCCAACTCGACCAGCGCCTGACCGGCCCTTCGCTCAAGGCGCAGCAGCAACTGATACGGCAAGGCCATTGCAATCTGTTGCCCGAGAGCCAGATCACACCAATGACCCGCATCCAGATCGCCCGCGACCGCCGCATGGCCGACACGCTGGCCAAGGCTGTGCAGCCGGGAAAGGTGGTGGTGCTGATCAGCGGCAGCGTGCATGCCGACAGGCAGCTCGGCGTACCGCAGCACCTGCCTGCCGGCCTGCAAGTCAAAAGCGTGCGCCTGCTGGCCGGCGGGCAAACCCTGCCGGGCGAATCCTTCGACAGCGTCTGGGCTACCGAAGCCGCGCCAGACAAAGACCACTGCGCCGGCCTGCGCGCGCAGTTTGCAAAGCCCGCAAAGGCACAACCCTGAAGGTGGACCTGCTTCAGGCGTGCTGCTTGATGGCGTCTGCCACCACGTTGACCATGCGGTCTATGTGTTCTTTTTCCACAATGTACGGTGGGCACAGCACCACGTTTTCACCGGCCGGGCGTACCAGCACGCCGTTGCGGAAACAGGTCATGAACACGTCGTAGGCGCGCTTGCCCGGAGCGCCGGGGATAGAGGCCATTTCAACAGCGCCTGCCAGCCCCAGGCTGCGAATGCCGATCACCGTGGGCAGGCCCTTGAGGCCGCTGTGCATCGCGTCGCCCAGCACCGGGCCCATCTGGCCGGCGCGTTCAAACAATTTCTCTTGCTTGAACAGTTCCAGCGTGGCGATGGCCGCCGCGCAAGCCACCGGGTGGCCCGAGTAGGTGTAGCCGTGAAAAAACTCGATGGCGTGCTCGGGGCTGCCGGCGCTGGCGTTCATCATGGTGTCGTAAATGCGGTCGGTGCAGACCACGCCGCCCAGCGGAATCACGCCGTTGGTCACGCACTTAGCGAAGTTCAGCATGTCGGGCACGACGCCGTAGTAGTCAGCGCCGAAGTTGGTGCCCATGCGGCCAAAGCCGGTGATGACCTCGTCAAAAATCAGCAGGATGCCGTGCTTGTCGCAGATCTCGCGCAGGCGCTTGAGGTAACCCTGCGGCGGCAGGTACCAGCCGGCGCTGCCGGCCACTGGCTCGACGATCACGGCAGCGATGTTGCTCGGGTCATGCAGCGGCAGGATACGGTTTTCCAGTTCGAGCA
>JBIKHR010000014.1:0-18317 GCA_044362035.1 Polaromonas sp.
GCCGGTGCAGCGCCATGGTCAGCTCGACCGGCGCGATCAGGTTGGTTTGCAGGTGCTGCTCAAAACGCGCCGGCTCAAAGCTGTGGGCGTTGTCGTACTCGAACAGCGAGGCGTTGTTGACCAGCAGATGCAACTCGCCGGTCAGCCGCAGCACCGCGTCCACCAAGGAAGTGCGCTCAGCCGTGTCGGCCAGATCTGCCTGCACGATGAAAGCCGCCGCCGCGCCTGCAGCCAGGCAATCGTCGCGGGTGCGTGCGGCTTCTTTGTCGCTGCCTTTGTAGTGAACCACCACGGCGTCACCGCGGCCGGCCAGTGCCAGGCAAATCTCGCGCCCCAGGCGCTGGGCACCGCCGGTCACCAGGCTGACGCGGCTCATGGCCGGCGCCCCGTGGCATGTCGATTCGTAGGCATCTGGCTGTCCGTGTTCATGGTCGAGTTTGGCTGGGGGCGGCTAAAGCACCGATTAAAACATCTGGCGCATCTGCTCGCTGCCGTCACAGCGCCAGCCCGGTTGCCGGCGTCTAGGGTGCCGCCGCTTTGGCCGGCGCTTCCGGCGCCAGGGCGGCCAGCAGGGCGGCCAGCACGATCAGACTGCCGCCGGCCAGCGTTCGGGTGCTGAACTCGGCCGCATCCAGCCAGGCCGAAGAGGCGCTGGCAAACAAAATCTCGGTCAGCATGACCAGCGCCGTGGTGCTGGCGGCCAGCCGCGCCGCGCCGTATTGCAGCGCCATGTTGCCTAGCAGAAAGGCCAGGCACAGGCCCAGCGCCGCCGGCACGCCGGCCAGCGCAAAGGCGGGTGCCGGCACGATCTGCGCGCTCATGCCGGCCCAGGCTGCGACACTGGCCATGATGGCGCCGCCGCCGAACATGGCCAGCATGCGCGACTCGGCGGGCGTCTGGCCGTGCTTGCGCAGCAGCACATTGGTGAGCGCAAAACACAGGCCGCCCATCAGGGCCAGCCAGTCCGCAATGCTGGCCGGCACCGGCCACGGCGAGCCGGGCGACTTCAGCACAATCACCACGCCAGCCAGCGCCAGCGCCAGCCGCAGGAGCGAGCCGGTGCTGGGCTTTTCATTGAGCAGCACCCAGGCGATGAGCACCGACCATGCTGGCATCAGGTAAAACAGCAGCACCACGCGCACCACGTCGCCCACGGTCACGGCCCAGTTAAAGCCAACGTTGGTCAGGCCCGAGGCCACCAGCAGCAGCAGCAGGCCGCGGTGTTGCAGCACGCCGCGCCAGGATTGAGGTTTCCAGACCAGCACGCCGATGGCCGCCAGCAGGTAAATCAGCACGGTGGACCACAGCGGATGCAGACCGTGGGCCTGCAGCTCACGCAAGGGCCACCATGAAATGCCCCAGACCAGCGCGTTGAGCACCAGCGCCATGACGGCCAGCGAGGGGCGGCCGGTGCCACCCTGAGTTGGCTGCATCAGTGGCTCTTGTCGCTGCGGGCGATTCGGAGCAGGTCTTCGACCTCCTCCTTGTGGTGGACGCAGTTGCTTTGGTGCCAGCGCTGGATGACCCACATGAAGCCGGCCACCACAATGCCAAAGGCGGTGATGGCACCAAAGGCCGACATGCCCAGCCCGGTGGACAGGCTGTAAAACCCGCCCAGCGCCAGAATGCAGGCCTGCTCGTTGAAGTTCTGCACCGCGATAGAGCGGCCGGCACCCATCAGGTTGTGGCCGCGGTGCTGCAAAAGCGCGTTCATAGGCACCACCAGAAAGCCGCCCAGGCCGCCCAGCAGGATCAGGAAAGGCGCAGCCACCCAGACGTTGTCGATGAAATTCATCAGGATCACCAGCAGGCCCATGCCGATGCCCAGCGGCATCACGCTGGTAGCCTGGTCCAGCCGCATGCGCATGGACGCCAGCACCGCACCCACGGCGGTGCCGATAGCGACCACGCCGACCAATGAGGAAGCCTGCGTGGTGCTGTAGCCCAGGGCGGCAGCGCTCCAGGCCAGCACGATGTAGCGCAAATTGCCCGACACGCCCCAGAACAGCGTGGTGGTGGCCAGCGAAATCTGGCCGAGCTTGTCACGCCACAGCGCAGTGTTGCAGCGCCAGAAATCAGGCAACAGGTCAATCTTGTTGCGCGGCATAGGCCGCATCTCGACGCCGGTGCGTGGAATGCGCGTGTTGAACCAGGCGGCCAGGATGTAGACAAAAATCAAGCAGGTGATGGCTGATTCAGCGGGTGTGTCGATGCCGGTGGTAAGCACTGGCAAGTCCAGCGACAGCAGGCTGGTGGAGATGGAGGCGCCCACCAGTTGCCCGCCCAGCAGCACACCCAGAATGATGGAGGCAATCGTCAGGCCTTCGATCCAGCCGTTGGCTTTCACCAGTTGCGAGGCCGGCAGCAGCTCGGTCAGGATGCCGTACTTGGCCGGCGAGTAAGCCGCTGCACCCAGGCCGACGATGGCGTAAGCCATCAGCGGGTGCGAGCCGAACAGCATCATCAGGCAACCCACTACTTTGATGGTGTTGCTGATGAACATGACATTGCCCTTGGGCCTGGCGTCAGCCAGCGCGCCCACAAAGGGGGCCAGCACCACATAAAACAACGCAAACATGGGCACCAGCGCAGCCGGCTGCCACTTGGGCGCGCCACTGGTGCGCAGCAGCTCGACGGCCACCACAAACAGTGCGTTGTCAGCCAGCGAGCTGAAGAACTGCGCCGCCATGATCGTGTAAAAACCGCGCTTCATAGCAGTTCAGCGATCACGGTTGGGACAGCGTCAGGCAAGAGGGCGGCAGCAAAATAAATGGCAGGTCTCCGTAGGAATCAGGGTTTATAGCACGCGGGCCAATGCCAAAATGGGCGTCATCGTCCCGCTGACTGCCACCCCGGCCCGACTCGCGGGCTTACCCTGAGTCTTCTCAACATGCCCCGTCCGATTCTTGCCACCGTTCACACCGAAGCGTTGCGCCACAACCTGCTGCGTCTGCGCGCTGCGGCCGGTGACGCCCGTGTGTGGGCCATCGTCAAGGCCAATGCCTATGGCCATGGCATCGAGAGGGCCTTTGAAGGCTTGCGCGGCGCCGACGGCTTTGCCCTGCTCGACCTGTCTGAGGCGCAGCGCCTGCGCGCGCTGGACTGGCGCGGCCCCATCCTGTTGCTTGAAGGCATTTTTGAAGCGCGCGACCTCGAGCTGTGCTCGCGCCTGGGCCTGTGGCACGTCATTCATTGCAACGAACAGATCGACATGCTGGCCGCCCACAAGACGCAGTTGCCGCATCGCGTGTTCCTCAAGATGAATAGCGGCATGAACCGGCTGGGCTTCAAGCCCGAACGCTTTCGCGCGGCCTGGACGCGGCTGAACGCGCTGCCGCAGGTGGACGAGATGTCGCTCATGACGCACTTCAGCGACGCCGACGGGCCGGCCGGCATTGCCGCGCAGCTGCAAGCGTTTGAGGCCGTCACGCACGACCTGCCCGGCGAGCGATCCCTGAGCAACAGCGCGGCCCTGCTGCGCCACGGCGATGTGCTGGCCGAACGCTCGGACTGGGTGCGCCCCGGCATCGGTGTTTATGGCAGCGCCGCCGATTACCCGCTGCACAGCGCCGCCGACTGGGGCTTGCAGCCGACCATGACGCTGAGCGCCAAACTGATTGGCGTGCAGCCACTTGAAACCGGTGACGCCGTTGGTTATGGCTCGACCTTCCGTGCCGGCCACCCCCTGCGCATCGGCGTGGTGGCTTGCGGTTACGCCGACGGCTACCCGCGCCACTGCGGCACAGGCACGCCCGTGCTGGTGGACGGGGTGCGCACCCGGTTGCTGGGCCGCGTCAGCATGGACATGCTCACGGTGGACCTGACGCCCGTGCCCAACGCCGGCATTGGCAGCGAAGTCACGCTCTGGGGCGTATCCGCCAGTGGCGCTGTGTTGCCCATCGACGAGGTTGCCCATGCTGCCGGCACGGTGAGCTACGAGCTGATGTGCGCAGTGGCTGCCCGCGTGCCTTTTGCCGCCTGAGCGGCGAACAGCCGGCGCGGCAGCCCCGCGCTCAGCGCTTGCGCAGCCCCAGTGCCAGCACCGCGCCCACCACCAGCAGCGCGCCGGCAATCTGCACAGGCGCAATAGACTGGCCCAGCAGCAGCCAGGCCAGCGCCAGCGCAAACACCGGCTCCACGTTCATGATGGCTGAATTGCCGACCACGCCGAGCTTGGGCAGCAGCGTGAACATGATGGTGAAGGCCGTGCCGTAAAGCAGGCTCAGCGCGGCCAGACCCCACCAGCCGGCGGGCGCTTGCGGCAAATGAAAGCCGCCCTGCACGGCCACCAGGCTCAGCGCCATCAGGCCGGCCATCGACAAGGTGGTGGCAGTGCGCACGCGGCCGTCGATGTCGGCGGCCTCGTTTTGGGTGATCACCAGTGCCAGGCCAAAGGTGGCCGCTGCGGCCATGGCAAAAGCCACGCCCGCGCCTATGCGTGACCATTGGCCGGCGGCGCCCAGCCCCGAGGTGGCACCCAGCACGTCTAGCGCCAGCGCCAGCCCGAGCAAAATCACCGGCATGGCCAGCAAGAGGGCGCGCTCGGGTGCCTGCCGGTAAATCACGCGGGCCCACAGCGCCGTCCAGATCGGGTAGGTGTTGAAAGCCAGCAGCGCCAGCGCCACCGGCAGGCGCGCCACCGACGAATAAAGACACAGGCTTTGCACGCCGATCAACAGGCCGATGAGCGGCAGCATGCGTTGGTGGCGCGGCGTGAAATGCAGCGGAACACGCTGCACCAGCAGAATTCCCGCCAGCACCAGCACGGTCACGCCACTGCGGAAAACCACCGCCGTGGCGACATCCACGCCGTTGTTGAAGGCCAGGCGGGCGGCCACGTGGTTGGCGCCCATCATGAGCGCGATCAGCAGCAAGGTGGCAAAAGCCAAGCCGCTCAATGCGCGGGGGCTGTTCATCGGGTGTGACGGTTGGGCATGGGCGCAGCCATTATTGACTGCGCCCTGCGCGGGGTGGCCGTTATATTCAGTGCATGGCCAAAGACAAAACCAATTACACCTGCAGTGAATGCGGCGGCACCAGCCCCAAGTGGCTGGGCAAATGCCCGCACTGCAACGCCTGGAACACGCTCATTGAGGGCGTGGCCGAAAGCGCATCACCGGTCAAAAACCGCTTTGCCTCGCTGGCCAAGGCGTCCGAGCTGACCACTCTCTCCAGCATCGAGGCCATCGACATGGCCTACACGCCCACCGGCCACGACGAACTCGACCGCGTGCTGGGCGGCGGCATTGTGGAAGGCGGCGTGGTGCTGATCGGCGGCGACCCCGGCATCGGCAAGTCCACCCTCTTGTTGCAGGCGCTGGACGCGCTGCAGCGCGCCGGCCAGAAGACGCTGTACGTGACCGGCGAAGAAAGTGGCGCGCAAGTGGCGCTGCGCGCGCGCCGGCTGGGGCTGGACGGATCGCAGGTGCAGGTGCTGGCGGAAATCCAGCTTGAAAAAATCCTCGCCACCTTGCATGCCCACGCGCCGACGATTGCCGTCATCGACTCGATCCAGACCGTGTATTCCGACCAGCTGACCTCGGCGCCCGGCTCTGTGGCGCAGGTGCGTGAATGCGCCGCGCACCTGACGCGCGCGGCCAAGGCCAGCGGCGTGTGCATCGTGCTGGTCGGCCATGTCACCAAAGAAGGTGCGCTGGCCGGCCCGCGCGTGCTCGAGCACATGGTCGACACCGTGCTGTACTTTGAAGGCGACACGCATTCGAGCTTCCGGCTGGTACGCGCCATCAAGAACCGCTTCGGCGCGGTCAACGAGATCGGCGTGTTTGCGATGACCGAAAAAGGCCTGAAGGGCGTCAGCAACCCCAGCGCCATCTTTTTGAGCCAGCACAGCGAGCCGGTGCCCGGCAGCTGCGTGATGGTCACGCTGGAGGGCACGCGCCCGCTGCTGGTCGAGATCCAGGCGCTGGTGGACAGCGGCGGCCCCAGTCCGCGCCGCCTGTCGGTGGGCCTGGACCGCGACCGGCTGGCCATGCTGCTGGCGGTGCTGCACCGACACGCCGGTGTGGCCTGCATGGACCAGGACGTGTTCGTCAACGCGGTCGGCGGCGTGCGCATCAGCGAGCCGGCGGCCGACCTGGCCGTCATGCTGGCCATCACCAGCAGCCTGCGTGGCCGGCCTTTGCCCAAGGGCTTTTTTGCCTTTGGCGAAGTCGGTCTGGCCGGCGAGGTGCGGCCGGCACCGCGCGGCCAGGAGCGACTGAAAGAAGCCGCCAAGCTCGGCTTCACAGTGGCGGTGGTGCCCAAGGCCAATGCGCCTAAAAAAGCCATCGAAGGCCTGACGATCCACGCGGTCGAGCGTATCGAAGAGGCCATGGAAGTGGTGCGCAGCCTGGCCTGAGCCGCCAAACTGCCAAAATAGCCGCATGAACTTTCTCAAAATCGGGGTCCCGGTGACCGGCGTCGCCGCCGTGGTGCTGGCTTATCTTTACGGCGGCTGGCCCGGCGTGGCGCTGGTGGCCGGCGCGCTGATCATGTGGGTGCTGCTGCACTTCAACCGCCTGATGCAGGTGCTCAAACGCGCCGCCAACCGGCCCATCGGCTTTGTGGACAGCGCCGTCATGCTCAATGCCAAGCTCAAGCCAAAGGCCACCTTGATGCACGTGGTGGCCATGACGCGCTCTCTGGGCGAGCAGCGCAGCCCCAAAGACACGCAGCCCGAGGTGTTTCGCTGGACCGACAGTGGCGGCTCTTACGTGGATTGCACTTTTGCCGGCGGTAAGCTGGCCGGCCATGTGTTGACTAGGCCCGCAGACGATTCCGCAGCCCCCGCCGACCTGCCCCCTTCAGCCCCTTAAAATCAGTTTTTCGGCTTGGCAGCCAGGCGCCGCCAGCCTTTTTAATGACTTCAACAGAGACCACAAGGATCAGCCCATGTCCCCAGTAGCCCCCTCCATGGAAGACCGCGACGGCAAAATCTGGATGGACGGCCAGATGGTCGAGTGGCGCGATGCCAAGATCCATGTGCTGACCCACACCCTGCACTACGGCTGCGGCGCTTTTGAAGGCGTGCGCGCCTACAAGACCCCGAAAGGCACGGCGATTTTTCGTCTGGAAGAGCACACCGAACGCCTGTTCAACAGCGCCAAGATCCTGCGCATGAAGATTCCTTTCACCCAGCAAGAAGTGATGGACGCGCAGCGCGCCGTGGTGCGCGAGAACAAGCTCGAGAGCGGTTACATCCGTCCGCTCACCTGGATCGGCTCTGAAAAGCTGGGTGTCAGCCCCAAGGGCAACAAGATTCACCTGATGGTCGCCGCCTGGACCTGGGGCGCCTACCTGGGCGAAGACGGCATGAAGCGCGGCATCCGCGTCAAGACCTCGAGCTTCACGCGCCATCACGTCAACATCACCATGATTCACGCCAAAGCGGTGAGCAACTACACCAACTCGATTCTGGCCAACATGGAAGCCACCGACGAGGGCTACGACGAGGCCCTGCTGCTCGACCCGCAAGGCTTTGCCTCGGAAGGCGCCGGTGAGAACCTGTTCATCGTGCGCAAAGGCGTGGTTTACACGCCCGACTCCAGCGCGGGTGCGCTCAATGGCATCACGCGCAACACGATCTTTGCAATTTGCAAGGACCTCGGGATCGAGCTGAAAGAAAAAGCCATCACGCGCGACGAGATCTACATCGCCGACGAAGCCTTTTTCTCGGGCACGGCGGCTGAAGTCACGCCGATCCGCGAGCTCGACCGCATTGAGATCGGCAGCGGCTCGCGCGGCCCGATCACTGAAAAAATCCAGGCCGCCTTCTTTGACATCGTAGGCGGCCGCAACCCTAAATACGCCAGCTGGCTGACCCAGGTTTGAACATGAGCAAGACACTCAAAACCGGCGCTGTGGTCGAACTGCGCGCCAGCGAACTCAACAGCCAGGGCGGCGTTTTTTGCCCCAACCCGAATATGGATCTGCGAAGCAGTCACCCGAAGGTGTACCTCGGGCTGGCCGAGAGCGGTCAGGCGCGCTGCCCTTATTGCAGCACCCTGTACAAGCTCAAGGACGGCGAGCACTTCAGCGCCCACCACTGAAAGCCGGCTGGCTTGTCAAGACGGCAACTCGACCACAAACGAGGCGCCGCCACCGGGGTTGTCTTCGCAGCGCACCGTGCCGCCGTGGCGCTCGGCGATGGATTTGACCAGCGCCAGTCCCAGGCCCACGCCGCCTTCGCGCTCACTGGCGCCGGGCAGGCGGTAAAAGGGTTCAAAAATACGTTCGCGTTGGGCTGCTGGCACGCCCGGGCCGCGGTCGTTGACGCGAATAACGGCCAGCGGGGCTGCGGCGCTGCCACCGGCTGACAGGGCCAACGTGATGTCACCGCTGCTGTAGCGGCGCGCGTTCTCCAGCAGGTTGCGCAGCAGCCGCCGCAGCAGGCGTGGCGAGCCGCGCAGCAGCATGCCGGGGGCTTGCGTCTCGGCTTTCAGTTCGGCATTCACGCGTGAGCATTCTTCGGCCGCCAGACCCGTCAGGTCCAGCACTTCCATCGGCTCGTTGTCGGTCTGCCCCGAGTCCAGCCGGCTCGCCAGCAAAATCTCGTCGATCAGCTGGTCCAGCTCGGTGATGCTGCGCGAGATTTCTGCGCGCTGGGTCGCACCCGTATCGAGCGAAGGCGCCATCAACTCCAGTCCCATACGGATGCGCGCCAGCGGCGAGCGCAACTCGTGCGAGGCATTGGCCAGTAAATTCTTGTGCGCGCTCAGCAAGGCCTTTTGCGATTCCACCAGGGTTTGAATGCGCTCGGCCGCGCTGTTGAAGCGCGTGGCCAGAAAAGCCACTTCGTCCTGGCCTTGCACCGGCACGCGGGCCGACAGGTCGCCGCTGCCCCAGCGCTCGACACCGCGCTGCAAGGCTTCAAGCCGCAAGGTCAGGCGCCGGATGATGGGGTAGGCCGCCAGCGCCACAGCCAGGCCGACCAACCCAAGCATCCACCAAAAACCAAAGGGTGGCCGCATCCACGGGCCGCCGGCATTGGACGGGCGGTGCATGCGCGGCAGGTGGATTTCCAGGGTCTGCCCGTCGCTGGTGGTCACATTGAAGCGCATGTCCTGGCCGGGGCGACGGTACGGGTCGCTTTGGGCCTGGGCGATCACCTGGCCTGCCTGGTTGCGCACCACAAGCTCGCGTTGCGGCGGCGGCACGTCGCTGGACATGCGCCAGGCCCAGCCCAGCGCCACGGTGAGCACCGCAACCGTCAGCACCACGGCCAGCCAGATGCGAACGTACAGGCGGGAAGTCAGGCGGGACCACATAAATAAACGCTTTGAAAGAGGGGTGTCAGTCTTGCTGGCGCGCAAACACATAGCCCACACCGCGCACCGTCAAAATGCGTTTCGGGTCTTTGGCGTCGGCTTCAATGGCGCTGCGGATGCGGCCCATGTGCACGTCGATCGAGCGGTCAAAGGCTTCGAGCTCGCGGCCGCGCACGGCTTCCATGATCTGGTCGCGGCTGAGCACGCGGCCGGCGCGCTCGGCCATCGCCACCAGCAGGTCAAACTGGTAAGAGGTGAGATCGCGGGCCACGCCGGACACCGTCACCAGACGGGCGTCGCGGTCAATTTCCAGCGAACCAAAGCGCATGACCTGGTGCAGCTGGCTGTGGCCGGGCTCTTGCACGGTGCCCGTACCGCGCCGCAGCACAGCGCGAATGCGCGCCAGCAACTCGCGCGGCTCAAAGGGTTTGGGCAGGTAATCGTCTGCGCCGATTTCCAGCCCGACGATGCGGTCCATCGGGTCGCCCTTGGCGGTCAGCATCAGTACGGCCACGCCGGCTTGGCTTTCACCGTTGCCCTTGGGCGCGCGGTTCTTGATGCGCCTGCAGACTTCCAGGCCGTCCATGTCGGGCAGCATCAGGTCCAGGATGACGAGGTCGGGCGCACTGTCTTGCAGCGCGGCCAGGCCGCTGGCGCCATCGGCCGCGTGCGTGAAGCCATAGCCGGATTGGCGCAGGTAGTCGCCCACCATGGCGGCCAGGCGGCTGTCGTCTTCGATCATCAGGAGTTGCTGCGTCATGGTGGCGTTGTCTTTGCGTATCGACAGATGATCAGGCCGGGCGGGCAAGGGCGCTTGAAGCGACCGTAAAGATGCGGTAAATCTGGTGCAGAACCGACGGGCTCAGCGGGGCACTTCATGGAGGGTCACTTCATCAGGGGCAGCGGCTGGCGCGGCATGCCGCGAGGCCAGCCACACCAGCAGCAGCACCGGCACGCCCAGCAGCGCCGTGCCAATGAAGAAGGTGGGGTAATCATGCGCGTCCACAAAAGCGCCCGAGTAGCCGGCCAGAAACTTGGGCAGCAGCAGCATCATGGAGCTGAACAGCGCGTACTGGGTGGCTGAGTAGTTCACGTTGGTCAGGCCCGACAGGTAGGCGATGAAGGCCGCCGATGCGATGCCGCTGGCCAGGTTGTCAGCCGAGATCACCCACACCAGCGCGCTCAGGTCGTGGCCGCGCGTGCCCAGCCAGGCAAACAGCAGGTTGCTGCCAGCGCTGAGCACGGCGCCCAGCATCAGCACGCGCATCACGCCCAGGCGCATGGCCAGCGCACCACCCACAAAAGCGCCCACCAGCGTCATGATCACGCCATAGATTTTGGTGACAGCCGCCACCTCGTCCTTGGTGAAACCCATGTCCACGTAAAACGGATTGGCCATGATGCCCATCACCACGTCGCTGATGCGGTAGACCGCGATCAGCATCAGGATCAGCACGGCCTGGCGGCCGTAGCGCCGCAGAAAATCGGCAAAGGGTTCGATGAGTGCGCCTTGGAGCCAATCGGCCGCATTGCGTGCACGCGGCATGACGCGGGCCAGCGGCTCGGGTGAAAACAGCACCGTGACCATGCCCAGCAGCATCGACGCGGCCATGGCCAGGTAAGCGGTTTGCCAGGCGCCGTGCTGGTAGCCGGCCGCGCCCAGGGCGGGCGTGACTTCGGCGCGCGCTGCAATCCACAGCACGCCGGCACCGGCCCAGATCATGGCGATGCGGTAGCCCGTCTGGTAAGAGGCGGCCAGCGCGGCCTGGCGCTGCACGTCGGCTGACTCGATGCGATAGGCGTCCAGTGCGATGTCTTGCGTGGCCGAACCGATGGCCACCGCCAGCGCGCACCAGACCATGGGCAGCAGCGCCCGCTGTGGGTCACTCAAGGCCATGCCAACCAGTGCCGCCACGATGACGCACTGCGACAGCAGCAGCCAGCTGCGGCGCCGGCCCAGCCAGCGCGTGAGCAGCGGAATCGGCAAGCGGTCCACCAGCGGCGCCCAGACCCACTTGAAGCCGTAAGCCAGACCGATCCAGCTCAGGTAGCCGATGGTGGTGCGGTCAATGCCGGCTTCGCGCAGCCAGAAACTCAGTGAGCCGAACACCAGCAGCAGCGGCAAACCGGCCGAAAATCCCAGCAGCAGCATGCGCAAGGTGGCCGCTTCCAGGTAGACGCGCAAGGTCTCGCCCCAGCCTGGCCGGCGCTCTGCGGCAGGGGTATGTGGGGCGGCGGCTGCCGGTTCGCTGACAGGTAAGACCATAGAAGTGAATAATAAGCGCTGACCATCCTTGTGAGGACGATGCTGATGAATGTCTTGATGCGTTTTGCAGGCCCGCTGCTGGCCGCCACCTTGCTGCTGCCCGGCGCTGCGCTGGCGCAGCGCGAGGGCGTCAATGTGGGCGGCACCTCGGGCTTTGCGTCGCTGGTGCCGGCCAATGAAATCGAAGCCTCGGCGTCCAAGCAATACAAAACCCTGCTGGCCGAAGCCGCCAGTAAAAATGCGTTGGCGCCGGCCGAGCATCCGCAGTTGCTGCGGCTGCGGCGCATTGCCGACCGCCTGATCCCCTTTGCCAACGAATGGAACCCGCGCGCTAAAAACTGGCAGTGGGAGATCAACCTGATTGGCAGCCGCCAGGTCAATGCCTTTTGCATGCCCGGCGGCAAGATTGTCTTTTACACCGGCATCATCGAGCAGCTCAAGCTGACTGACGACGAGGTGGCGCAGATCATGGGCCATGAAATTGCGCATGCCCTGCGCGAGCATGCGCGCGAACGCATGGGGAAAAACACCGCCACCAACATCGGCGCCAGCGTGGTGTCGCAGCTGCTGGGGCTGGGGGATCTGGGGCGCACCGTCACCAACTACGGCGCGCAGTTACTGAGTCTGACCTTCAGCCGCTCTGACGAATCGGAGGCCGACCTGGTCGGGCTGGAGCTGGCGGCGCGTGCCGGTTATGACCCGCAGGCCGGCGTCACGCTGTGGCAAAAAATGTCTGCCAACAGCAAGGGTGCACCGCCGCAATGGCTGAGCACGCACCCGGCCGGCGCCACCCGCATCACCGACATTGAGCGCAACCTGCCGCGCGTGATGCCGCTTTACGAGCGGGCGCCCAAGGGCTGAGGCGCTTCGGCCGGCGCCGGACTGGCTCCGGCGCTTTGGCTGATGAGCTCGACCATGTCATCGGTGGCCATCTTCAGGGCGGTGACGTCCATCAGCGCCAGCCGTACCAGGGTCTGACCGCTGGCGTTGTCTACAAAAGCGTGCGCCTGCGCATTGACGTACATCGGAACCGGCAGGTGCCGCAGGATTTGCAGCGACTGCGCAAACACTTCCTGCGTGCTGTTTTGTGCGCTGGTCAGCAGCTGGTCGAGTGCCGGCAGGCTGGACGGGTCAAACATTTCGCGCAGCGGCCGGTCCACCAGCTTGGCGCGGTCCAGTCCCAGCATGTTGGCCGCACGCCGGTTGAGCTCAACAATGTGGCCCCGCAGGTCCAGGGTGAAGTTGCCCACAGGCGCAAAGTCATACAGGTCGTGGTACTTGGCGCGCAGCGCATTGACACTGGCGAGGGTTTCAGTGAGCAGCTCGTTTTGCATCTCCAGCTCGATCTGGTGCACCCGCAACTCATGAATCAGGCGCAGCTGGTCCATGCGCTCATCCGGCTCGTGCCAGGGCTGCTTGCTGGCCAGGCGCTGCCGTGCTTCGCTGCGCAGCTCAGCTTCTATTCCCGGGTCAAGGTTCATTTGAGAATCCCCCCTAAAAATGTTTTTTGCCGGTGTTGTCCGGCATGACAAGCGCAAGGCAAAGGATAGACTGCGAGTGTGGGTTTTGTCGAGCCCGGCAGCAGGTAAAAAATGAGCTCAAAGCGTAGTCCTTCACCGCCTCCGGTTGACCTGGCCCCTGAGGCGGCGCCTTTTCCGCAGAGCGGATCGCCTGCACAGACCACGACCGATGGGCCGCTGGTGGGCGCCAGGACGCCGATCGTCGGCATCGGTGCATCGGCGGGCGGGCTGGAGGCGCTCGAGCAATTCTTTTCGCATGTGCCGGCACGCAGCGGGCTGGCCTATGTGGTGGTGCAGCACATGGACCCGGTCAAGGAAAGTTTGCTGGCCAGCCTGTTGCAGCGCGTGAGCATGCTGCCGGTGGTGCAGGTGAGCGACAGCACGCCGGTGCAAGCCAACCATGTGTACGTGGCGCCGCCCGGCTTTGAGCTGACCTTGCTGCATGGCGTCTTGCATTTGCTCAAACCGGTGGCGCCCCGCGGCCTGCAGTTGCCGATTGATATTTTTCTGCGCTCCCTGGCGCTGGACCAGCATGCCAACGCCGCTGGCGTCATTCTGTCGGGCATGGGCTCGGACGGCACGCTCGGCTTGTGGGCCCTGAAAGAAAAAGCCGGCGGCGTGTTTGTACAGACGCCCGAGTCGGCCGCCTTTGACGCCATGCCGCGCAACGCACTCAATTCCGGCGTGGCCGACGTGGTGGCGCCGGCCGACCAGCTGCCTGAAAAAATCATCGCCTATTTTTCGCACCTCATGCTGGCCGGCCCGCTCGACGGCGATGTCTCGCAGCGGCATGGCGCGATCGACAAAATCCTGATTCTGGTGCGCGCCCACACCGGGCATGACTTCAGCGACTACAAAAAAAGTACGGTCCTCAGGCGCATCCAGCGGCGCATGGCCATTCACCAAGTCACGTCGGTGGACAACTATGTCAATCACATGCGCGAAAACCCGGTCGAGGCCGAGCTGCTGTTCAAAGAGCTGCTGATTGGCGTGACCTGTTTTTTCCGCGACCCCGAGGTCTGGCAGAACCTGAAAGCAGAGGTCTTGCCCAAGCTGCTGGGCGCGCACCCTGAAGGCGGCGTGCTGCGCGCCTGGGTGCCGGCCTGCTCCACTGGCGAAGAGGCCTACACGCTGGCCATGTTGTTTGTCGAGGCGCTGGCAGACGTCAAGCCGGTGGCGCAGTTTTCGATGCAGATTTTTGCCACCGACATGGACAAGGATGCCATCGAGAAAGCGCGCCTTGGCTTTTACCCCGACAACATTGCCGCCGATGTGTCACCCGAGCGGCTGGCGCGTTTCTTTTCCAAGGTGTCGGGTGGTTACCGCATCAGCAAGGAGATCCGCAGCATGGTGATTTTTGCGCCGCAAGACATCACCACTGACCCACCCTTTGCCAAGCTGCACTTGCTCAGCTGCCGCAACCTGATGATTTACCTGGAAGCCGACTTGCAGCAAAAACTGTTGCACATGTTTCACAGCAGCCTCAACCCCGGGGGGTACCTGGTGCTGGGCACGGCCGAGACCGTGGGGCAGGCCACGCAATTGTTTGCGCCTGTGGGTGCCAAGACGCGTATTTACCGCCGCCTTGGCGGCGTGGCGCGGCCTGGCCTGGCGGGTTTTGCCATGAACGGCACCGGAACGGCTGTGTTCGCCCCGGGCGCACACGCCACGCCCGTCCAGCCCGCCATTTCTGGCCCCAGCTTGCAGACGCTGGCCGACCAATTGCTACTGAAAAAATACGCGCCCTCGGCGGTGCTGGTGACCACGCAGGGCGACATCGTTTACTTCAGCGGCAAAACCGGCAAGTACCTGGAGCCGCCGGCCGGCAAGGCCAACCTCAACCTGTTTGCCATGGCGCGCAGCAGCTTGCGTCAGCCCCTGTATGAGATATTCCACCGCGCCGTGCGGCTCAAAGCCCCGGTCACGCTGGAGAGCGTTGCGCTGAGCGAAGACCCGGCCACGCCTGCGGTGCGGCTGACGGTCGAGCCGCTGAGCGAGCCCAAGCCGCTGGACGGCATGCTGATGGTAGTTTTTGCCGATGTACCGCCGGTTATCCGCCCGGACGGATCACCGCCGCCCGTGCCGGCCACACCCGATGCCCGCGTGGCCGAGCTGTCACTGGAGTTGACTCGCTTGCGCGAGGAGCACCAGGCCACCCGCGAAGAAATGCAGACTTCGCAGGAAGAGCTCAAGTCAGCCAACGAAGAGCTGCAGTCGGCCAATGAGGAGCTGACCACCTCGCGCGAGGAAATGCAGTCGATGAACGAAGAGCTGCAGACCGTCAATTCTGAGTTGCAGATGCGTGTTGATGCGCTGGCGCGCGCCAGCGATGACATGGAAAACCTGCTCAACAGCACCGACATTGCCACCTTGTTCCTGGACCGTTTTTTGCGTGTGCGGCGCTTCACCACCCGGGCCACCAACATCATCAAGCTGATTCCGGGCGACGTGGGCCGGCCCATCTCGGACCTGGCCAGCGACTTGCAAGCCGACCTGGCCAAAGACGCTGCCGACGTGCTGCGCACCTTGATGTTTCAGGAAAAAGATGTGCAAGCCAGCGGCCAGCGTTGGTTTCGTGTGCGCACCATGCCTTATCGCACGCAGGACAACCGGATTGACGGCGTGGTGATCACTTTCAACGACATCAGCGCCGCCAAACATGTGGAGGCCGGCCTGCGCGACCAGGCGGCCCGCAGCTGAGCCGCCGGGCTGACGCTGCCCTGCGTCCTACAGGGGATTGGCGCTGCGATGACAAAGCCGGTGTCCGTGTCTGGCTAGGCTGGCGCAAAGCTTCAATCGAAGCCATTCGCAGCTGACCCGGAAGGACACATGACCGATTCTTTTGACAAGCGCTCCGCGCGCAGACCCTCTGACTTGCCGCGCCGGGCCCGTGCCTCAGCGTTGGATGCCGCCGCTCGCGACACGCAACCGGCGCCCGTGTGCTGGCCTTTTCCGGCGGGCAGCCAGAACGACACCGACAAGGCCGTCAAGCTCAAGCCCTATGTGCCGCCCAAGCGGCGCACGCTCAACCAGTTCTGAGCCGCCAGCGCAAAGCCCCTGGCATGGTGGTTAAAAAAAACAAACCGGACCTGCGCGAAGTGCTGGCCCGCGAGCCGGCGATCCGTCTTTATGGCTTGGTGGACGATGCCTTGTTGGGACGTTTTCTGGAGCAACTGCGGCATGTGCGCGGCCAGCGCGAGCCGCTGGTGCTGGAACTCAGCACCAGCGGTGGCGATGCCGATGTGGCGCGCCGCATTGCCGAAGAAATCCGGCTGTGCCGCGAGTTTGGAGGCATGGACTTGTACTTCGTGGGCAAGGGCATGGTGTATTCGGCGGGCGTCATGATCATGGCCGCCTTCCCGGTGCCTAACCGCTACCTCAGCCGGGACACCGTGCTGCTGGTGCATGAGTGGCAGATTGAAAAAGACATCCGTTTTTCAGGGCCGCTGCGGGTGTGCGTGAGCGGCGCCAATGATTTTCTGGCCGAGCTGGAAATCGCCCGCCAGATGGAGCAGCAGACCTTCACGGACCTGCTGCGCGGCACCCGTCTGAGCTTGGACAAGTTGACCGAACAACTGGCCCGGGCAGACTGGTACCTGCTGGCCCAGGAGGCCGCTCAGCTCGAACTGGTCGCCGGCCTTCTCTGAGCCGATCCGCCCTTGGCGGCTGTACCGGTGGCGGTCACCGTCCACGGCCCGGGAGCGGGTACCAGGTGGGTGCGCACTTCAACGGTGCGTGGCCCACGCCGGACGTCATCGCCGGCCAACCGCACCCAGTTCAGCAAGCCGGCCCGCGCCGCTTTGTCAAATGAGTCATAGGGCTCTTCAGCGGCCGCCACCCGGCGGTTGAACAGGGTGCGTTCGCCGCTGCTCTCCAGCAGGGCCCAATGAAACAGACCCGGACTGGGCTCATCCACAGTCAAGGCGATCGGACGTAAGTGGTTGGCCATAAAGCCTCCTTGCCGCCACTGTAGAAACATGCAGCCAGCGTTTTTGTAGGACTTGCCGGATGGCGCTTGTCAGGGTTGGCAAAGCATTGCCGCACTTGCGAACGCGGGCAGAATCTTCCGGCAGCGCAGCCACCAAATTGATAGAGGCACAATTGAGCGCCCAGGAGTTTCAGAGCCTGGGCCTGCGCGAAGGCGAGATGGCAATGCTGACTCCGCGCTGGGCGCGGGTGTTTGTGGGCGCATGACAAGCGCGCATGGTTATTGCTAGAGAGAAATGCTTGAGGCGAAGGCGCTGTGCCGGGTCCATTTTTTCGAGGAACTTCAACATGTTTCAACGTTGTCATACCCTGGCCGCATCGGCCGCCCTGCTGCTGGCCGCGGCCTTCTCGCCGCAGGCGCTGGCGCAGTCCTGGCCGCGCCAGCCGATCAAGCTGGTGGTCACCTTTCCGCCCGGCGGCTCTTCAGACATCGTGGCGCGTGTGCTCGCCCCCATGCTGGCTGAAAAACTCGGCCAGCCCGTCATCATTGACAACCGGCCCGGTGCCGGTGCCACCATTGGCGCCAAGTGGGTGGCTGACGCCGCTCCCGACGGCTACACCCTGATGATGTCTAACACCGCGCCCATCAGCATTTCGCCCTTCATGCTCGACAAGATGACCTACGACCCGGTCAAGAGCTTCAGCCATATTTTTTACATCGGCTCGGTGCCCAATGTGTTTGCGGTGCACAGCTCGGTACCAGTCAAGACCATGGCCGAGTTTGGCGCCTGGCTCAAGGCGCAGCCGAGCCAAGTGCCTTTCGGCAGCGGCGGTGTCGGCTCCATCGGCCACATCGTCGGCGAGATCTACAAGAACAACACCGGCGTGCAATTGCTGCACGTTCCCTACAAGGGCTCAGGCCCGATGCACAACGACCTGCTCGGCGGCACCATCAAGGTGGCGGTGGACAGCCTGCCGCAAAACATTCCCTATATGAAGAGCGGCCAGTTGCGTCTGTTGGCGGTCACCTCGCGCACGCGCATGTCGAATGTGCCGGAATTGCCCACTGTCATTGAAGCGGGTTTTCCCAACCTGGTGGCCGAGAACTTCCTGGGCATTTCGGCCCCGGCCGGCGTGCCGCGTGAAGTGGTGGACAAGGTGCACGCCGCCATGGCCGAGATCATCAAGCGGCCCGATGTTCTGCGCAAGCTGGAAGACCTGGGCACCGCGCCCCAGGCTATGAGCCCTGCCGAGTTCACCGCCTTTGTCACCAACCAGGTCACTGCCTGGGCACCGGCCGTCAAGGCCTCTGGAGCCAAACTCAATTGAAGGCCGCTG
>JBIKHR010000208.1:0-5607 GCA_044362035.1 Polaromonas sp.
CGGCATCGCCTACAACGCCGAAGAATTTGAAGTGATCTGCAAGCGTGGCCTGGAAGCCTCCCCCACCAACGAGCTCTTGATCGAGGAATCGCTGCTCGGCTGGAAAGAGTACGAGATGGAAGTCGTGCGCGACAAGGCCGACAACTGCATCATCGTCTGCTCGATTGAAAACCTCGACCCCATGGGCGTGCACACCGGTGACTCCATCACGGTGGCGCCCGCGCAAACGCTGACCGACAAGGAATACCAGATCCTGCGCAATGCTTCGCTGGCTGTGCTGCGCGAAATCGGCGTCGATACCGGCGGCTCGAACGTGCAGTTCTCCATCAACCCGGTGGACGGTCGCATGGTGGTGATTGAGATGAACCCGCGCGTGTCGCGCTCGTCCGCGCTGGCGTCCAAGGCCACGGGTTTCCCGATCGCCAAGGTCGCGGCCAAGCTGGCCATCGGTTACACGCTCGACGAATTGCGCAACGACATCACCGGCGGTGCCACGCCGGCGAGCTTTGAGCCCAGCATCGATTACGTCGTCACCAAGATTCCGCGTTTTGCGTTTGAAAAATTCCCGACCGCGGATTCACGCCTGACCACCCAAATGAAGTCGGTCGGTGAAGTGATGGCCATGGGACGCACCTTCCAGGAGTCTTTCCAGAAAGCCTTGCGCGGCCTCGAAGTCGGCGTGGACGGCATGAACGAGAAGACGCAAGACCGCGAAGTGCTCGAAAAAGAACTGGGCGCGCCCGGCCCTGAACGCATCTGGTACGTTGGTGATGCTTTTGCCCTGGGTATGAGCGTGGACGAGGTGTTTGCGCTGACCAAGATCGACCCCTGGTTTTTGGTGCAGATCGAGCAGATCGTCAAGGTCGAGCTCGAGCTTGAAACCATGTCGCTGGACCAGATTGACGCGCCCACTTTGCGTGCGCTCAAGCAAAAAGGTTTCTCAGACCGCCGGCTGGCGCGCCAGCTCAAGACCACAGACACCGCCATCCGCGACAAGCGCAAAGCGCTGGGTGTGCGACCGGTCTACAAACGGGTGGACACCTGCGCGGCCGAGTTCGCCACCAACACTGCCTACATGTACTCTACCTACGAGGCCGAAGGCAGTGAGTGTGAAGCCGCACCGACTGACAAGAAAAAAATCATGGTGCTGGGTGGTGGACCCAACCGCATCGGCCAGGGCATTGAGTTTGACTACTGCTGCGTGCACGCGGCGCTGGCCATGCGCGAAGACGGTTACGAGACCATCATGGTCAACTGCAATCCCGAAACCGTGTCCACCGACTACGACACCTCCGACCGCCTGTACTTCGAGCCGCTGACGCTGGAAGACGTACTCGAGATCGTTGACAAGGAAAAGCCGTTTGGCGTGATCGTGCAATACGGGGGCCAGACGCCTTTGAAGCTGGCGCTTGACCTCGAGCGCAACGGCGTGCCCATCATCGGCACTTCGCCTGACATGATTGATGCGGCTGAAGACCGTGAGCGCTTTCAAAAGCTTTTGCATGAGCTCAAGCTGCGCCAGCCGCCCAACGCGACAGCCCGGACCGAGCCCGAGGCGCTTGAAAAAGCTGCCGCGCTGGGTTACCCGCTCGTGGTACGCCCGAGCTATGTGCTCGGTGGCCGCGCCATGGAAATCGTGCACGAGCAGCGCGATCTTGAGCGCTACATGCGTGAAGCCGTCAAGGTCAGCCATGACTCGCCTGTGCTGCTGGACCGTTTTTTGAACGACGCTATTGAATGTGATGTGGACTGCATCCGCGATGTGGCCGGCAAGACGCTGATAGGCGGCGTGATGGAGCACATTGAACAAGCCGGTGTTCACAGCGGTGACTCTGCCTGTTCCTTGCCGCCTTATTCGCTGAGCGCTGCCACGGTCAACGAGATCAAGCGCCAGACCGCTGCCATGGCCGCGGCCCTGAACGTGGTCGGGCTGATGAACGTTCAGTTTGCCATCCAGAACATCGACGGCCAAGACTTGATTTACGTGCTGGAGGTCAATCCAAGAGCTTCGCGTACTGTGCCTTTCGTTAGCAAGGCCACGGGCATTCAGCTGGCCAAGGTGGCCGCTCGTTGCATGGTCGGCCAGACCCTGGCGGCACAAGGCTTCACTAAAGAAGTCACGCCGCCTTACTTCAGCGTTAAAGAAGCTGTCTTTCCGTTCGTTAAATTTCCCGGCGTGGACACCATCCTCGGCCCCGAGATGAAGTCCACCGGCGAAGTCATGGGCGTGGGCAAGACCTTCGGCGAAGCCTTTGTGAAGTCGCAGCTCGGTGCCGGCACGCATTTGCCGAAGTCCGGCCGTGTGTTCCTCACCGTCAAAAACAATGACAAACAACGCGCCGTGGCCGTGGCCCGGGCCCTGGTGGACATGCAATTTGACCTGGTCGCCACCAAAGGCACTGCTGCCGCCATTCAGGCCGCGGGCATCGCCTGCGGTGTGGTCAACAAGGTCACCGAAGGCCGGCCGCATGTGGTGGACATGATCAAGAACAACGAGATCGTGCTGGTCATCAACACCGTGGAAGAGCGCCGCAACGCGATTGCCGATTCGCGGCAGATCCGTACATCGGCCTTGCTGGCCCGCGTCACCACTTTCACCACCATTGCCGGTGCCGAAGCAGCTGTGCAGGGCATGGCGCACATGGACAACCTCGGTGTGGTGTCCTTGCAGGAGATGCACGCCCAGCTCACCTGAGCTGGTGCTGCACCCGCCAATTGCATTAAACTCGTTTTTCAGGAATACGCCGCCGCCAGACAACTGGCGGCGGTTTCGCTTTTGACGGAGCAACAATCACCATGGCCACCTTACCCATCACCAAACGCGGCGCAGAAAAACTCAAAGCCGAGTTGCATCAACTCAAGACGGTCGATCGTCCGTGGGTGATTGGCGCCATCGCCGAAGCCCGCGCGCAGGGCGACCTGAGCGAGAACGCCGAGTACGACGCCGCCAAGGACCGCCAGGGCTTCATTGAAGGCCGGATCCAGGAGATAGAAGGCAAGCTCTCCGCAGCGCTGGTCATTGACCCGGTGACGGTGGATGCCGGCGGCAAGGTGGTGTTTGGCTCGACTGTGGCGCTGGAGGATGAGGACACCGGTGACAAGGTGACTTACCAGATCGTCGGCGAGGACGAGGCTGACCTGAAGAAAGGGCTGGTGAACATCAGTTCACCAATTGCCCGCGCGTTGATCGGCAAGGCTGAAGGCGACACCGCCGAAGTGGTGGCGCCGGGCGGCATCAAGCGCTACGAGATCATGGCGGTGCAGTACATCTGATGCCCGCCTTGCAGGCGCGTGCTGCGGTCTTTCTGGCAGCGCTCTGGTGGGGCAGCCTGAGCGGTCTGGGCTTTTTGGTGGTGCCGCTGCTGTTCAAGCACCTGGGGTCGCCGGCCGAGGCCGGTGCCATGGCCGCCAAATTGTTTTCTGCACAAACTTGGGTTTCGGTGGCTTGCACCATGCTGCTGCTACTGATGTTGAACCGCAAAGACACCGTGCCAGCTGAACCCAACACCGAGCTTCGCAAAGTCACAGCCTGGGTCGTGGCCGGCTTGCTGCTGGCTTTGCTGGTCGAGTTCGGCGTGGCGGCTCAAATAGTCAATGCCCGCGCCAGCGGCGGCAACCTGCGCTTGTGGCATGGCCTGGGCAGCGCCATGCACCTGGGGCAGTGGCTTTGTGCGGGCCTGGCCCTGTGGCGTCTTTCGTCCCGGCCTTGAGAATGCGGTCGCCCTGTCAGGCGGTGAGTTCGGCCGCTTGCAGGGTGTTGACCAGCAGCATGGTGATGGTCATGGGGCCGACACCGCCGGGCACCGGGGTGATGAAGCCGGCCACTTTCTTGACACCCTCAAAATCCACGTCCCCGCACAACTTGCCTTCGTCGTTGCGGTTCATGCCGACGTCAATCACCACAGCGCCCGGCTTGACCATGTCCGCCGTCAGCACATTGCGCTTGCCCACGGCCGCGACGATCACATCGGCCTGCAAGGTCATGGCTTTGAGGTTGGCGGTGGCGCTGTGGCAAATGGTCACGGTAGCGTTTTGCTGCAGCAGCATCAAGGCCATCGGCTTGCCGACGATGTTGCTGCGCCCGATCACCACGGCATGCTTGCCGCGCAGGTCGTAGCCCTTGCCACCGTTGAGTGACTCGAGCATCTTCATGCAGCCGTAGGGCGTGCATGGCCAGAAGCCGGGTTGACCGACCATCAGCGCGCCGGCGCTGGCGACATGAAAGCCGTCAACGTCCTTGGCCGGTGAAATGGCTTCAATGACCTTGTGCGCATCAATGTGCGGCGGCAGCGGCAATTGCACCAGAATGCCGTGAATGGCCGGGTCCTGGTTGAGGGCCTCAACCCGGGCCAACAGATCGGCTTCGCTCAAAGTGGCGGGGTACTGCTCGAGCACTGAGTGCAGGCCGTTGTCCTGGCAGGCCTTGACTTTGTTGCGCACATAGACCTGGCTGGCCGGGCTGTCACCCACCAGAACCACCGCCAGACCGGGCGTGGTGCCTTTGGCGCGCAGGGCGGCGGCACGGCGTGCGACATCGGCGCGAAGTTGGGCTGAAAGGGCGTTGCCGTCAATAAGTTGTGCGGTCATTGTTCGTCTTCAAATTAAAACGCCCGCAGGTCGAAAGCCACGGGCGTTGCGTTGAACCCGGCCGATGGGCCGGATGGTCAGTTTTTGGGCGCGGCGGTGGAGCCCAGGGCAATTTTGAGCAGGTCAGCCACTGTGTTGGCGTTGAGTTTTTCCATGATGTTGGCGCGGTGCGCCTCGACCGTCTTGATGCTGATGCCCAGATCGTCGGCAATCTGCTTGTTCAGGCGGCCGGCCACGATGCGCTCCAACACCTGGGCTTCACGCGAAGTGAGCTTGGCCAGCAGGGCGTCGCGGCTGGCAGAGTTCTGGTGTTCACTGAAAGCCTCTTTGGCCTGGTCCAGCATGCGCTCCACCAGGCTGACCAGCGCGTCTTCCTGGAAGGGCTTCTGGATGAAATCCATGGCGCCTTTTTTCATGGTGGTGACCGCCATGGGCACGTCGCCGTGGCCGGTGATGAAAACGATGGGCAGCGGGGACTTGCGCTCGACCAGCCGGTCTTGCAGTTCCAGCCCGGTCATGCCACCCATGCGGATGTCGACGATCAGGCAGGCGACTTCGCGCGGATCGTAGCGGCTTAGAAAGGTTTCGGCCGAATCGTAGCAACGCACCCGGTAGTCTTTGCCCTCCAGCAGCCATTGCAGTGAGTCGCGTACGCCTTCGTCGTCATCGACAACGTAAACGGTGCCTTTTTTCGGAATCAAGCTCATGCAAATCCTTTAACCATCAAAGTGCGCTTTTGCCGTCATGGACGCCAGCCGGATCGGTGGACGTCGCAGAAGAAGTCAGCGGGGGGGTGACTGGCAGCCAGAAGGTGAAACGGCAGCCCACAACCTCACCGGCATTGTAGAGGTTCTCGGCATGCATACGCCCCTGGTGCGACTCCACAATGCTGCGGCACAGCTTGAGGCCGATACCCATGCCTTCGGCCTTGGTCGAATAGAAGGCTTCGTAGAGCCGGGCACTGACTTCAGTGGACAGACCCTTGCCGGAATCGAGGATGGAAAACTCCACCACGCTCTG
>JBIKHR010000209.1:0-5589 GCA_044362035.1 Polaromonas sp.
CGGCCATGCCGCGGGTCTGGGGGTTGTCATGCAAATCACCGTCGCTCGCGTGGCTCATGGGGTTTTTACCTTGAAAAAACTGCTTGAAATTACAGTATACGGTGGTATTCTAAATGTACTGAGTTCAAAAAAACAGGTTCTTGCTTGCACGATTTACCGCTCGCTCAAAAAAGCCAGCCGCTGACAGAGGGCGGGTTTGCACATGCACTGGGCGCCCGCAGCGCCGCGCTGACTTGGGCAGACATGCCCCCGTCCGCTTTGCATTGGGCCAAGGTCGGCATCATCGACACCCTGGGTGTGACATTGGCCGGTAGCCGTGAGCCGGCGGCCCGTTTGTGCGCCAAGTCGCTGGACCTCGGCGACGGCCCCAGCCTCTTGTTGGGCAGCAGCCGCCGCACTGGCGCGCTGGACGCAGCCCTGGTCAATGGCACGGCCTCACACGCACTGGACTTTGACGACTGCAACAACACCATGGGTGGCCATCCGTCAGCGCCGGTGTTGTCGGCTCTGCTGCCGCTGGCCGACGAAAAAGCCGCCACCGGCGCCGACTTCGTGTTGGCCTATGTGGCAGGTTTCGAGGTTGAAACCAAGATTGCCCTCGCAGTCAACTTTCACCACTACCAAAAGGGCTGGCACCCAACGGCCACGCTGGGTGTTTTCGGCGCGGCAGCCGCCTGTGCGCGCCTGATGAAACTGGACGCCGAACAAACCGCCTGCGCATTGGCGCTGGCGGCCTCGTTTGCTGCAGGCATCAAGGCGAACTTCGGCACCATGACCAAACCGCTGCATGTGGGCAACAGCGCACGCAGCGGCCTGCTCGCGGCCCGCCTGGCCGCCCAGGGCTTCACAGCCAACGCTGCCAGCGTGTTTGAGCATGAACAGGGATTCCTTGACGTTTTCAACGGCCCGGGCACTTACGACACTGCCCGTGCACTGGCCGCCTGGGCTGCGCCGCTGGACATCGTGGCGCCGGGCATCGCCATCAAGCAATACCCCTGCTGCGGCAGCACCCACCCGGCGATTGACGCCATGCTGTCACTGGTGAGAGAGCACGGCTTAACCGTAGACAAGGTTCAGGGCGTTGAAGCCTGGATTCATCAGCGTCGCTTGCAACACACCAACCGGCCTCAGCCCGGCAGCGCGTTAGACGCCAAGTTCAGCCTTCAATACGTGCTGGTGCGCGCGCTGATGGACGGTCATGTCAGCCTGGCGCACTTTGATGACCAGGCGCATGAAGACCCGCGCGTGCAAGCATTGCTGCCGCGCATCAAAGTGGCCGCTTATGACGACAGCCAGTTTGCCCAAAACAATCACTTTGGCGGCGCGGTCCGCGTGACGCTGAAGGACGGCTCGGTGCTGCAAGCCAGTGTCGAGCAAGCCCTGGGCCGCACCTCCGCGCATCCGCTGCCGCAGCACTTGCTGCAGGCCAAGTTCGCGCTGTGCGCCGACGGCGTCTTGCAGACCGGCGCCATTGAAGCTGTTGCCGCAGCTGTTGAGCGCATTGAAGACATCAGCGACATGCGCCAGCTCAGCGGCCATCTCGCCAGAGTCCAGATTTAAATTGACTAGAAAGAACTTTGAAAAATGCAAGAGAAAAAGTATGACGTGATCGTGGTCGGCAAAGGCAATGCCGCTTTATGCGCCGCGTTAGCTGCCACTGAGCAGGGTGCCAAAGTGGCCATTCTTGAAGCCGCCTCCCCGGATGAAAGCGGCGGCAACAGCCGCTTTGCCGGCGGCGTGATGCGCTTTGCCTTTGCCTCGGTCGAAGAACTTAAAAAAGTGGTGGACCTGACCGACGCTGAAGTGGCCGAAAGCGACTTCGGCACCAACACCACCGACGAGTTTTTTGACGACCTGTTTCGCCTGACGCAGTTCAAGACCGACCCGGAACTCTCCGAACGCCTGGTCACCCGCAGCCTCGACACCATGGTCTGGTTGCGCTCTAAAGGCGTGAAGTTTGTGCCCAACTACGGCCGCCAGTCCGCTGTGGTCAATGGGCGGCGCCGCTTTTTCGGCCGCATGCCGCTGGAAGTCTCGGGCGGTGGCTCGGGTCTGGTGCAGTATTTGGACCGCGCCGCCGAAAAAGCCGGCATCGACATTCACTTCAACACGCGCGCCAAATCATTGGTGATGGACGGCGAAAAAGTGGTCGGCATCAACGCCAGCTGCCAGGGCGAAAGCCTGCGCTTCACGGGCCGTGCGGTGGTGCTGGCCTGCGGCGGTTTTGAGGCCAATCCTGAAATGCGCACCCGCTACCTGGGCCCCGGCTGGGAGCTGGCCAAGGTGCGCGGCTCACGCTTTAACCAGGGCGACGGCCTGAAGATGGCGCTGGACATAGGCGCTGCCAGTTACGGCAATTGGTCGGGCGCGCACGCCACCGGTTGGGATCTCAATGCTCCGCCGCATGGCGACTTGTCGGTGGGTGACCAGTTTCAAAAGCACAGCTATATCTTTGGCCTGCTGATCAACGCCAACGGCAAGCGCTTTGTGGACGAAGGCCTGGATTTTCATTCCTTCACTTACGCCAAGTACGGCGGCGAGGTGCTCAAGCAGCCGGGGCAGTTTGCCTGGCAGGTGTTTGACGCCAAGGTCAGCAAGTTGCTGCGCTCGGAGTACCGCATTAAGATGATGACCAAGGTCAGCGCGAACACCATCGAAGAGCTGGCCACCAAACTCGAAGGCGTGAACCCTGGCGCCTTCATCGAAACCGTGCGCAACTACAACGCTGCTGTTAAGGCCGACGTGCCCTTTGACTCGACAGTCAAAGATGGAAAGGGCACAGAGGGCATCGAGCCGCCCAAGAGCAACTGGGCGCAGGCTCTGGACACAGCGCCGTTTGACGCCTACGCCACCACCTGCGGCATCACCTTCACCTTTGGCGGCTTGCGCATAGACGCCAACAACGGCCAGGTGCTTGACGGCATGCAAGTGCCGGTACCGGGCTTGTTTTGCGCAGGTGAAATGGTGGGCGGCCTGTTTTACTTCAACTACCCCAGCGGCACCGGTCTGGTCTCGGGCTCGCTGTTCGGCCGGCTGGCTGGTGATGGCGCCGGGCGACAGGCCATGGCTTAACCATGACGACCATGAACACACCCAGCACACGCGCCCTGTTGCGCAGCAAAGTGCAAGCCCGTCAGGGCCTGCTCGTCCCCGGTGCTTTCAACGCCTTGTCGGCGCGGGTGGTGGCGGACATGGGCTTTGAAGCCGTCTACCTGTCGGGCGCCGGCCTGACCAACATGCTTTACGGTTTGCCGGACTTGGCTTTCATCGGTTTGCAAGACGTCGCGCAAGCCACTGCCGCGATTCGCGGCGCAGTCGACATCCCGCTCATCGTGGACGCTGACACGGGTTTCGGCAATGCACTCAATGTGGCGCACACCGTCAAAGTGCTAGAGCGTGCAGGCGCCGATGCGCTGCAACTCGAAGACCAGGTATTCCCCAAACGCTGCGGCCATTTTTCAGGCAAAGAAGTTGCGCCGCTGGCCGAGATGATCGGCAAAATTCACGCGGCCGTGGACGCGCGCCAGGACGACAACTTCATGGTGATTGCCCGCACCGACGCACGCAGCAGCCTGGGCTTTGAGGCCGCGGTCGAGCGCGCTATGCGCATGGCCGAGGCCGGCGCCGACATGCTGTTTGTTGAAGCGCCCGAAACCCTGGACGAAGTGCGCCAGCTGCCGGCTTTGCTGGCCACGCCGCAAGTGATGAACATCGTGGTCGGCGGCAAGACCCCCACCCTGGCACAGAGCGAGCTGGCCGCGCTGGGCTACGGCATGGTGCTGTACGCCAACACCGGCTTGCAAGGCGCCTTGCTGGGCATGCAAAAAGCCCTGGGCGTGCTGCGTGCCGACGGTATCGTGCACGAAGACCCGAGTTTGTTAGTACCTTTTTTGGAGCGCCAGCGACTGGTTAACAAACCGGCGTTTGACGCGATGGATAAAAAGTACGGCGCCTGAAAACCCACCTCAACCCTTTTACTTGACCAAGGAGACCGCCATGTCAACACAACGCAGACAAGCACTGATTCATCTTGCAGGCCTGGGCCTGGCCAGCCAGACCGGCCAGTTGTTCGCCCAGTCAACGGCCATCAGCCGTTACCCGGAAAAGCAAATCCGCCTGTTCTGCCCTTTTGCGCCGGCCGGTGGTGTGGACCTGACCGCGCGGGTGCTGGCGCAGAAAATGGCGCTGTCCTGGGGCCAGCCGGTGGTGGTTGAAAACCGGCCTGGCGCCAACGGCATGATCGCGGTCGATCTGGTGGCCAAGTCGCAGCCTGATGGCTACACGCTGACCATGATTTCGTCGAGCCATTCGGTGAACGTGACATTGCAAGGCAACCAGGCCTACAACCTGGAGCGCGACCTGGTGCCCATCACCCAAGCCACCTCACAGCCTTACGTGCTGGTGGTCAACCCGTCCTTGCCGGTCAAGTCGGTGGCTGATCTGCGGGCACTGGCGCGCAGCAAACCCGGTGGCCTGACCTACGGTTCTTCCGGCATTGGCGGCTTCAGCCACCTGGCCGGTGCCTTGCTGGAGGCGTTGGGCGGCATCAAGCTCACCCACGTGCCTTACAAAGGCGGCTCTTTGGCCATGAATGACGTGATCAGCGGGCAGATCGACATGTTGTTCTCCACCATTTTGCAGTCGAACGCGCACATCACGTCGGGCCGCCTGCGGCCGCTGTCGGTCAGCACGCTTCAGCGTTCGCCCACCTTGCCGGACATACCCACCATGCAGGAAGCCGGCGTCAGCGGCTACGAAATGGCCGGCTGGTACGGCGTCATGGCGCCGCGCGGCACACCTGCACCCATCATTGACAAGCTCAACCGTGAGATGGTGCGCATCCTCAAGCTGCCCGAAACCCGCGAGCGACTGGCCGGCGACGGCTCTGACCCGGTGGGAAGCACCCCGGCAGAGTTTGGCAACCATGTCAGCACCGAGATCAAACGCTGGGCCAAACTGATTAAAGAACTGGATATCCGTTCGCAGTAAACGCCTGCACTGCTTGGATTTTTAACCTTCTTCAATCGGAGTAACTCGCATGAAAAAATTTGCCCTTTGGCTGGCCCTGGCCGCCAGCTTTGGCCTCAGCGCCCAAGCCCAAAACTACCCCACCAAGCCGGTTCGCCTGATCGTGCCCTTCGCTCCCGGCGGCGGCAACGACACCGTGGCGCGCGCCATCGCGCAGCAACTCACCACGGCCCTGGGCCAATCTGTGGTGGTAGACAACAAGGCGGGCGCCGGCGGCATCATTGGTGCTGACCTGGCAGCCAAGGCGCCGCCGGACGGCTACACCCTGTTTTTGGGCGGCGTGGGCAGCCTGGCGGTGAACCCGCAGGTGATGGGCAAGAGTCCTTATGACCCGTTCAAGGATTTCGCACCCATCATCCTCTTGGCCTCCGCGCCGTCGGTGGTCGCCGTGAATCTGGCGCAGCCTTTCAAGACCATCCAGGAGTTGACAGCCTACGCCAAAGCCAATCCCAACAAGCTCAATTACGCCTCCAACGGCAACGGCAGTTCAGCCCACGTGGCGACCGTGCTGTATGAAAGCATGGCCGGCGTGGACATGGCGCACATTCCCTACAAAGGCTT
>JBIKHR010000210.1:0-5562 GCA_044362035.1 Polaromonas sp.
GGCGATGTCGAACTCGTCTTCAATCTCGCCGACGATCTGCTCCAGCACGTCTTCAATCGTGATGAGGCCGGCGACTCGGCCGAACTCGTCAATGACGATGGCCAGGTGGTTGCGGTTACCTCGGAACTCGCGCAGCAGGTCATTCAGGCCCTTGCTCTCGGGCACAAAGGCGGCCGGGCGCAGCAGGGCGCGGATGTTGAGCTCTGGCGCGCGCTGCAGTTTCAGCAGGTCTTTGGCCATGAGGATACCGAGGATGTTTTCTTTTTCGCCCTCGTACACCGGAAAGCGTGAGTGAGCGGTGTCGATCACCAGGTGCAGCAACTCGTCAAAGGGCGCGTCGATGTTGATGACGTCCATGCGCGTGGCGGCGACCATCACATCGCCGGCTGTCATGTCGGCCATGCGGATGACTCCTTCGAGCATCTCGCGGCTCTGGGCGCCAATGACTTCGTTGTCTTGGGCTTCTACCAGGGTCTCGATCAACTCGTCTTTGGAGTCGGGGCCGGGGTGAAGCATTTCAGCGAGCTTTTGCAAAAAGCCGCGTTTGTCTTCCGTTTTAAGGGAACGACTGGGGGGGGCGTCGGACACGTAGGTGTTCGGTAGTTAATAAGCTTTCAAGGATAGCCGATATTCGTGACGCCCTTGCGGCGCCACGCTGCCCTATCACATGGGCATGCGGTCACGCGCCTCGCGCACGCCGCGGCGCACCTCTTGCACCAGACGCAAAAAACCCCAGAACTGATGGGCCTGCACCTTCAGCCGGTAGTCGGTTTGGGCCACTTGTTCTTCCACCAGTTCGGTCATGCGCGAGTCAAGGTCGGCCGGCAACAGCCGCAGGTAGGCATCGCTTTCGGAGCCATCACGCTCGACCAGGGCGCCCGCGTTGCGTGCGATGGTGAGCATGGCGGTGTTTTCGCTGAGCGCGTGGATGAACATCATCTCGACGCCTTCATTGCGTGCGTGCATGACCGCGCGGTCAAACAGGCGCGCGCCGTAACCGCGCCCCCGGGCATGCGCCAGCACCGAAACACCGAACTCAGCGCAGCTGCTGAAGTCGGATTCAACGGCAAAGGCCAGATGGGCCATGGCAATCAGCTCCAGCCGCCGGTTGTAAATGCCAAAGATGTCGTCGCGGGCAAAGTTCAGGTTGGCGACGTAGCGCTCAATCAGTTCGTCGCTGGCGGCGTAACCAAAGCGCAGATACCGGTCGGCCGGTGACAGGGCACGCAAATGAGCAGCGATGCGTTCGGCGTGGGCTGGCCCCAACGAGCGAATCGGCACCATGACTGCGGCTGTGGCGGGCATGGCAATGGTTTGCGCCAAGGGAGGACGGAAAAAACGCTTGCCCGCGTCGTAGGACGCTTTGATGAGCTTGCTTGCGGAGACCATGTCAGTACTTTAAGGGTTTTCCCTTATTTGCAAGACCTTTATCGGTTCTTACCGCTCAGGCAAACCAACTCCTGCTGGCCGTTAATTCATGTAAAAACATGTTTTAGTCAATGATTTCATAGAGACTATTGCTATTTTAAAAGTAGCAGTTACGGTGATGTAACGGTGATTTATGTTGCAGTGCAGCAACGCAGATTTAACCGCCCAGAGCCATCAGTCCCGGAGCAGCGCCAGCGTGCCGTCCATGACCTCAGGCAGAAAGGCCAGCTGCACATGCCCCGCACCGTGCACCAGTCGGTTGTCGGCACCGGCCAGCGTTGCCGTCGATGTCGGAAACACGATGTTGTCGCAATTGGAGTACCAGCAAGTGAATAGCGTTTGCCACGGGGCGCCCTCCAGCGGTGCAGACAAGAGCGCTGAGGCAAATGGGTCCGGCTTGTTCAAGCTGATCAGCCAGTCGCTGTCCTGACGCATTTGCCGGCCGTTGTGGCTTTGTCCAAAGCGCGCCAGCCATGTCCCGTGGTGTGGCGTGCCCAAGGTCACCACCCGGTAGACCCGCCCGGCGCCTTGCACGTCTTTCAGCCAGGCGCGTGCCGCCAGCCCGCCCATGCTGTGGCAGACCAGCAAAGGTGGCATGCCACTGGCCTGCGTCACCTGCGCCACCGCGTGGTCGATGTGCGCCACGTAGTTGTCGATGCTGCCAAAGGCCGGCTCAAGGCTGACTGCCGCAAATGCATGCGGGCTGCCTTGAAGTCGCTGCAGCCATGGCGTCCAGAAGCCGCGGTTGCAAAGCAGGCCGTGAATGAACACCACGCCGCGGTGGCCGTGCAGCCCGGGGCCGCTCAGCTGGTCGGGCACGACCTGCGCCCTAAAGGGCTGGCGCCACGCAAAAACCTGCGCGGCCACCCGCGTCTCGGCCAACCAGGCTGGCAACAACTGCGGCCAGCGGGCGCGGGGCGCAGGGTCGTGGCGGTTTACAAAGTGCATCAGCACAAATTCCAAAGCCAGAAACACCGAATAGCCCAGCAACCAGAAGGCAGCGCCGGCCAGCGCCATGGCGGGGGAGCGCGGCCACCACCAGAGCAAGCTCATTGCCGCCAGCAAAACGGCGAACAAGGTGATGCCTTGCTGCAGTTGGGCGATTTCGGTGCACGTGTTGCGCAGCGGTGGCAAAGGGTGTTGGCTCATGTTTAAAGTCTCGCACACCCGACATTGCCCTGAGTGGCAGGTCGCTGTTCGGTGTCGCATTGGAGACCCGCGCACAACTTTTTGTCGTGACAGTGGCCTCTTACTGGGAAAAGCCCTCTTCCCACCGGCCCGCTCGCCTTTCACAATCACGGCAAGGAGTCTGATATGGACCATTTTTGGCTCAAGAGTTACCCGCCCGGCGTTCCCGCGCATATCGATCCCGAGCAATATGGCTCGCTCAATGCGCTTTTCGAGGATTCCTTTCGCAAGCACGCCACACAGCCTTTTTCAGTCTGCATGGACCGTTGGATGCGCTACAAAGAGCTTGACGAACTGTCAGCGGCGCTCGGCGCTTGGTTGCAACAACTCGGACTGGCGCCCGGCGCGCGCGTGGCCATCATGTTGCCAAACGTGCCGCAGTTTGCCGTCACCATGTGCGCCATCCTGCGCGCCGGCTACACCTGCGTCAACGTGAACCCGCTTTACACCCCGCGTGAGCTCGAACACCAGCTCAAAGACTCGGGCGCCGAGACCATCGTCATTCTGGAAAACTTCGCCTACACGCTGGAGCAGGTGATTGATAAAACGCCGGTTCGCCACGTGGTCATCGCATCCATGGGGGATCTGCTGGGCCCTTGGTATGGCCGTTGGCTCACTTTTGCAGTCCGCCATCTGGCCAGGATGGTGCCCGCATACAAGCTGCCCTTGGCCGGGGGAATGAGCGTTACCACCTTCAAGCAGGCGCTTGCCAGTGGGGCGAATCTGTCGCTCAAGCCGGGTCAGACCACGCTCGACTCGGTGGCTTTTTTGCAGTACACAGGCGGTACCACCGGCCTGTCCAAGGGCGCGGTGCTCACGCACCGCAACATCATTGCCGCCGTTTTGCAAGCTGACGCATGGTTTTCACCAGCGCTGCAACGCGTTGGCGATGTCAGCAAAACCAACAGCATTGCGGCCCTGCCGCTGTATCACATCTTCGCGCTGACGCTGTGTCTGCTGGCCATTCGCTGGGGCTCCCACATCACGCTCATTCCCAACCCGCGCGACTTTGCCAAGTTTGTGGAGGTGCTTAAAAAGCGACCTTTTCACATGCTACCGGCCGTCAACACCTTGTTTAACGCACTGCTGCATCACCCGCAATTTAAAACGGTGGATTTCTCCACGCTGTGTGTCTCGCAAGCCGGTGGCATGGCCGCCTCTGAAGGTACAGCGCGGCACTGGCAGGAGGTCACCGGCTCAACCATGATCGAGGGCTGGGGAATGAGCGAGACCTGTGCCATCGGCACCAACAACCCGGTCACCAGCACCCGCTTTTCCGGCAATATTGGTCTGCCTTTGCCCAGTGTTGAAATGGCCATCAAAAATGATGATGGGCAGTCTCTGCCCGTGGGTGAGTCCGGCGAAATCTGCATCAAGGGTCCGCAAGTGATGACGGGCTATTACCGTCAACCGGCTGAAAACGAAAAAGCCTTCACTGCGGATGGCTTCATGCGCACCGGAGACATCGGCATCATGGACGAGCAGGGCTACACGCGCATCATCGACCGCAAGAAGGACTTGATCATCGTTTCCGGGTTCAATGTATTTCCCAATGAACTTGAAAACGTCATTTCGCTCTGCCCCGGAGTGATGGAATGCGCAGCCGTCGGCGTCGCTGACAATACACAAGGTGAGGCCGTCAAGGTGTTTGTGGTTCGTAGCGACCCATTGCTCACTGAAGACGATGTTGCCGCCTACTGCAAACACAATCTCACCGGTTACAAACGGCCTAAATACATTGAGTTTCGTGACGACCTTCCCAAATCCAATGTTGGAAAAATCTTACGGCGCGAGTTGCGCAGTGCTGCTTGAGTCGGGGATTGTTGGTCTATGACACAACTCCATCTTCCGCCCGGTGTTCATGTCTTAGAGAGAGGTTGGTTGTCAGCTAACAACGTGGTGATAACAGGTAAGCACAATCGGGCACTGATCGACAGTGGCTATTGGACACATTCTTCACAAACACTGGCTCTGGTGCATGCAGCTCTGGGTGGCCAAGTGCCCGATCTGCTGCTCAACACCCATTTGCACAGTGACCATTGCGGCGGTAACGCTGCCCTGCAAGCGACTTATCCAGCCATGCAGACCCTGATTCCTCCGGGTCACGCCCCTTTGGTCACGACCTGGGACCCGGTTGGCCTTAGTTATGCGCCCACAGGTCAACACTGTCCTCGTTTTCAGTTCCAGGGCTTGCTATCACCGGGCACCGAGATTCTTTTAGGTGATCACTCGTGGGAAATTCATGCCGCCAGAGGACACGACCCGCATTCTGTGGTCTTGTTCCATCGTGAAAGCCGCACCTTGATCTCCGCCGATGCTCTATGGAAAAACGGCTTTGGCGTCGTTTTTCCCGAATTAGAGGGCGAAGACGCCTTTGATGCGGTTGCTGCTACGCTGGGCTTGATTGCCGACTTAGCACCAAAGACCGTGATCCCGGGGCACGGGCCAATTTTCAATTACTCTGATGCCATCCTGCATAGGGCCCAATCGCGCCTGGCTGCCTTTGTGTACAACCCAGTCCGGCACGCCAACCATGCTGCCAAAGTTCTACTTAAATTCAAATTGCTTGAATTGCAAACCGTTGATATCGCAAACCTCAAGGAGTGGGCATTGGCAACGCCCTACATGGTACTCATGCATTGCCGGTTTTTTGATCAGGATCCGAAGGATGAATGGTTAACTCAGCTGATCGCTGAACTGGTGGCCAGTGGTGCTGCCCGACATGAAGGTAACAAAATCGTGAATACCTAAAGCCGTATTTATTTAACGCTAGAAAAGAGGAAAGCCCGGTCAATCATTAGATTAACCGGGCTTTTCTGGCTATAAGAGCCTGACGATGTCCTACTTTCACACGGGAATCCGCACTATCATCGGCGCTAAGTCGTTTCACTGTCCTGTTCGGGATGGGAAGGAGTGGTACCAACTTGCTATGGTCATCAGGCATAA
>JBIKHR010000211.1:0-5528 GCA_044362035.1 Polaromonas sp.
ATCTTCGGCCCGGGTGCGCTGGCCGGCGTGCTGTCCATCGCGTTTCGCTCCATCGGCTTTGTGGGCAAGCTTTTTGGCGAGGCCATCGAAGAAGCAAACCGCGGCCCCATAGAGGCCCTGACGGCCTGCGGTGCGCCACCCAGCATGTTGCTGGCCAAGGGCTACTGGCCGCAGGTCAGCCCGGCTTTCTGGTCTGTGGCCCTGCTGCGCTGGGACATCAACATACGCGAGTCCGCCGTGCTCGGCCTGGTGGGTGCCGGCGGCATTGGCGTGGCGCTCGACAGCGCCATGAACAACCTCTACTGGGACCAGGTGGGGCTGATCCTGGCGATCATTTTCACGGTCGTCATCATCACAGAGATCGTTACCTCCAGCATCCGCTCGCGCATCCTTTAGGGGCGGCGGGCCGGCGCTGCCAAAATCGTCTGCGCAGCAGCGCTTTTGACTGTCAGGAACAAATCCGTTTCTAGGGCAGGTCAGCCTCTGCCGCAGGTCGTAGTCAGGAGCCCATAGCAAAAAGCCCCGCGTGGTGCGGGGCCTGAGGCTGCCTCAAGGCCTGCTGAGCGGGTTTGAGGTCTTTGTACTGGCGGAAACGGAGGGATTCGAACCCTCGATGAGGCTCTACACCCCATACTCCCTTAGCAGGGGAGCACCTTCGGCCACTCGGTCACGTTTCCTGATAACAGGACGAATTATGTCACGACTTTGGTGACTGCTCAGGCGGGTTGATCCAGGTCGAAGGCCTTGTGCAGGGCGCGCACGGCCAGTTCCATGTACTTCTCATCAATCACCACCGAGGTCTTGATCTCGCTGGTCGAGATCATCTGGATGTTGATGCCCTCTTCGCTGAGCACGCGGAACATGTTGCTGGCCACGCCCACATGGCTGCGCATGCCGATGCCGACAATGCTGACCTTGCAGATCTTGGCGTCGCCGGTGACTTCGTTAGCGCCGAGCTTGGGCAACACCGAGGCCTTGAGCAGGTCCATGGCCTTGGCGAAGTCGTTGCGGTGCACGGTGAAGCTGAAGTCGGTTTTGCCTTCTTTGCTGATGTTCTGGATGATCACATCGACTTCGATGTTGGCGTCAGCCACGGCGCCCAGGATCTGGTACGCAATGCCGGGGGTGTCGGGCACGCCGAGCACGGAGATTTTGGCTTCGTCGCGGTTGAACGCGATGCCCGATACGATGGCTTGTTCCATGTTTTCGTCTTCCTCAAAACTGATCAGGGTGCCAGACTTGGCTTCCTCGTTGATGTCAATGTCCCAGTCGGTAAAGCTCGACAGCACGCGCAGGGGCACTTTGTATTTGCCGGCAAATTCGACAGAGCGGATTTGCAGCACCTTGGAGCCCAGCGAGGCCATCTCGAGCATCTCTTCAAAGCTGATGGTCTGCAGGCGGCGCGCTTCGGGCACCACGCGCGGGTCGGTGGTGTAGACGCCATCGACGTCGGTGTAGATCAGGCACTCATGGGCCTTGAGCGCAGCCGCAATGGCCACGGCCGAGGTGTCCGAGCCGCCACGGCCGAGCGTGGTGACATTACCGCCATCGTCCACACCCTGAAAGCCGGTGATGATGACCACCTTGCCGGCGTTCAGGTCGGCGCGCACGCGCTTGTCGTCAATCGACTCGATGCGGGCCTTGGTGAAGGCGCTGTTGGTCTTGATGCTGACTTGCCAGCCGGCGTAGCTGACGGCCGGCATGCCTTCAGCTTGCAAGGCAATGGCCAGCAAGGCGCTGGAAGCCTGCTCGCCGGTGGCGGCCAGCGCGTCGAGCTCGCGGCTGTAAGCGTCGTCTTGCCGGGATGGCGCAAGTTCCTTTGCCAGGCCGAGCAGGCGGTTGGTCTCGCCGCTCATGGCGCTGGGAACCACCACCATCTGATGCCCGGCGCGGGCCCACTTGGCCACGCGTTTGGCCACGTTGCGGATGCGCTCGGGCGAGCCCATCGACGTGCCGCCGTATTTGTGAACGATCAAAGCCATTGAAAAAGGTCAGTCAAAAATGGTTGCGAGGAGTTCAAGCGGTGCACAGACGCACCGGACACCTGGCTTGAATTGAAACGCCGGCAGTGCCAGCGAAGCCGCAAATTATATCGAGCCCTGCCAAGCCAACTGATGCCCCTGGCGCAGCACGTGCCCGTGCGCCACCTTGAGGTGGATCTGGTGGCCGCGCGTGGTGCAGGCGGCGATCTGGTTGAGTAGCTGTGCCAGCTGCGCAGCGCTGGGCCGGGCCCGGTGGCTGCCCAGCAACCAATGACGGAGCACGTTGGATTGGCGCGGGCGCGACAGGGCTTGCAACGCCGCGATGGCGGGCGGCGTGCCCACCAGCAGCAGGTCTTGCGCAGCCATCTCGCTGAGCAAGGTCTGCGCTTCGGCGGCATGGCTGGCGCTGCGCGCGAAGGTCTGACGGAACTGCGGAAAAGCCTCTGCCAACGCCGGTAACAGACGCGCGCGGATGCGGTTGCGGGTGTAGCGCTCGTCGGTGTTGCTCGGGTCGTCCACAAAGGCGTGGCCTTGCTGCAGCAGCCATTGGCGCAGCGCAGGCCCGGGCACTGCCAGCAGCGGCCGCAAAAATTCAACACCATCGCGCTCAAAGGCCGCGGGCATGGCTGACAGGCCGGCCAGGCCCGCGCCGCGGCTGAGCGCCAGCAGCAAAGTTTCGACTTGATCGTCTGCGTGCTGCCCCAGCAGCACCTGCGACTGACCCAGCGCCCGGGCGCCCTCGGCCAGCGCGCTGTAGCGCGCCTTGCGGGCCGCGTCTTCCGGGCTTTCGCCGCTGTGGTGGCGGGCGTCTACCCTGGCGATATGCAAGTGCACGCCCAGTAGCGCGCAGACCGCGCTGCAATGCGCTTCAAAGGCATCGGCAGCGGCCTGCAGGCCGTGGTGAACGTGAATGGCACTGACCTGCCCCGGCCGCAGGCTGCAGGCGGCCAGCAGCAGCGCGGTGGAATCGGCACCGCCACTGTAGGCAATGGCCAGCGGCCATGACAGGGTCTGCGAAAAAGCGGCCAGTGCCGGCAGCGCCGGATTGGCCGCGCCCGTACCGGCCGGGTTGCTCAGTTCGGGGGCTGCGGCCTTATTTGGTTTCGGCTTTGGTGTCAGTGAACCGGCCATAGCTTTGCAGGCGTTCGTAGCGGCGGTCCAGCAGTTCCTTGACCTTCAGGTCGCTGACCTGGCGGTAGGCATCGTTGAGGGCGCGTTTGAGGAAAGCGGCCATTTGCTTGTGGTCGCGGTGCGCGCCGCCTACGGGTTCGTTGACGATCTTGTCAATCACGCCCAAGGCCTTGAGGCGATGCGCTGTGATGCCCAGCGCTTCGGCCGCGATTTCAGCCTTGTCCGAGGTCTTCCACAAGATGGAGGCGCAGCCTTCGGGGCTGATCACCGAGTAGATGGAGTACTGCAGCATGACCACCTGGTCGGCCACCGAAATGGCCAGCGCACCGCCGGAGCCGCCTTCGCCGATGATGGTGGTGATGATGGGCACTTCCAGCTGCGCCATCTCGAAGATGTTGCGGCCGATGGCTTCGGACTGGCCGCGCTCTTCGGCGTCAATGCCGGGGTACGCGCCTGGCGTGTCCACGAAGGTGAAGACAGGCAGCTTGAACTTCTCGGCAGTTTTCATGAGGCGCAGGGCCTTGCGGTAGCCCTCGGGCTTGGTCATGCCGAAGTTGCGCAGACCACGTTCTTTGGTGTCGCGACCTTTTTGGTGGCCCAGCACCATGCAGGCCGTGCCGTTGAAACGCGCCAGCCCGCCGACGATGCTCAGGTCGTCGGCAAAATGCCGGTCGCCGTGCAGCTCCACATAGTCGGTGAATATTTCGTTGATGTAATCCAGCGTGTACGGGCGCTCGGCGTGGCGGGCGATCTTGGTGATCTGCCAGGGTGTGAGGTCGCTGTAGATGTCTTTGGTGAGCTGCTGGCTTTTCTTGGCAAGCTGGTCGATTTCGTCAGAGATATCGACGGCTGATTCGGTCTGCACGTAGCGCAGCTCTTCGATCTTGCCTTCAAGGTCAGCGATGGGTTGCTCGAAATCGAGGAAGGTTTTTTTAGCCATGGCCTTGCTCCTTTTTTTTGTGAGGGGTTCAGTACGCCACCGGCAAGGGGTCGAGCGAGCGCCAAATATACCAAGTTGCCACGGTGCAGTACGGCGCCCAGGCACCGGCGACTTCGCGGGCGTCGCTGCGACTGACGGATTCGCCGGAAAAATAGCACTTGCTGATGCCGTTGATCAGCCCGACATCGTCGAGCGGCAGCACGTTGGGGCGCATCAGGTGAAAGATCAAAAACATCTCGGCTGTCCAGCGGCCGATGCCGCGGATGGCGATCAGTTCGGCAATGATGGCCTCGTCATCCATGGTTTCCCAGTTCTTGACGTGCACCGCCCCGGCGTCGAAATTCAGCGCCAGGTCCACCAGGTATTCCACCTTGCGGGCGCTCAGGCCGGCCGCGCGCATGTCATCGACCTTGAGCTTGAGCACATTGGCTGGCGTCAATTTTTTGGGCAACACCTCGAAGCGGCTCCAGACGCTTTGCGCCGCTTTCACCGAAATCTGTTGTCCGACGATGCTGCGCGCCAGCGTGACAAATGCATCGCCGCGTGACTGCAGACCGGCCTCGCCAAACTGCGGAATGAGGCGTTTCATCACGCGGTCTTTTTTGACCAAGTGCTTGCAGGCCTCGGCCCAATACGCGGGAACCGTCACCGCGGGCACATGCGCCTCGACCAGTTGCGCCGTGGCGGGACCTGTCTTGGCGAGGGTTTTCATGTCTTGGCTTCCCAGGTGGTGCCGATGGGCGAGTCTTTGAGCACGATGCCTTGCGTCAGCAGGTCCTGACGAATGCGGTCGGCACCGGCAAAGTCTCGGGCCAGTTTGGCGGCAGCACGCTGGGCAATCAGCGTCTGGATGCTGGCATCGTCCAGCGCGGCCCCGGCCTTTAAAAATGCTGCGGGTGAACCCTGCAACAAGCCCAGGCACGCGCCCAGCGCCTTCAGCACACCCGCCAGATGGGCAGAGCCGCTGCGGTTGACAACACCGGCCAGGTCAAACAGCACGGCAATCGCTTCGGGTGTGCCGAAGTCTTCGTCCATGGCGGCCTTGAAACGCGCCGGGTAAGGCTCGCTCCAGTCAATGGCAACCGTCTCGGGCGCCACCAGGCTCAGGGCCGTGTACAGGCGCTTGAGCGAGCTGCGGGCGTCGTCCAGGTGGGCGTCGCTGTAGTTGAGGGCGCTGCGGTAGTGCGCGCGGATGATGAAAAAGCGCACGGTCTCGGCGTCGTACTGCGCCAGCACGTCGCGGATGGTGAAGAAGTTGCCCAGGCTTTTGGACATTTTTTCGTTGTCCACCCGCACAAAGCCGTTGTGCACCCAAAAGCGCGCCAGCGGTTTGCCGTTGGCGCCTTCGCTCTGGGCGATTTCGTTCTCATGGTGCGGAAACTGCAAGTCAGCGCCGCCGCCGTGAATGTCAAAGCTCTCGCCCAGGGTCTGGCAACTCATGGCCGAGCACTCAATGTGCCAGCCGGGCCGGCCCT
>JBIKHR010000212.1:0-5506 GCA_044362035.1 Polaromonas sp.
CGCTTGCATGAAGCCGTCGAAACGGGCTTCCGTGAAGCGGAACCAGAGGTTCTGCTCTTTACGGAAATCAGAGTAGTCGTCGTAAACCTTTTTCCAGTTGGGGTTCTTGGCGCTGATTTCAGCGTACAGCTTCATGGACTCTTTGTAGGCCAGTTCCATGACGTCCTTGGGGAAAGGCAGCACTTTGGCTTTTTGACCCACCAGCGTCTTCAGGGCAGCCGGGTTGCGAGCGTCGTACTTGGCTTGCATATCGACGTGCGCAAAGGCAGCAGCTGCTTCAACAATGGCCTTGTTCTCTGGTGACAGAGCCTCGAAGGCCTTGTTGTTGATGAAGACGTCCAGCTGGGGACCGCCTTCCCACCAGCCAGGGTAGTAGTAAAACGGGGCAACCTTGTTGAAGCCCAGTTTCAGATCGTCATAAGGACCGACCCACTCGGCCGCATCGATGGTGCCCTTTTCCAGCGCGGTGTAGATTTCGCCACCGGGGATGTTTTGCGGCACGCCGCCCATGCGCTCGATCACCTTGCCAGCAAAGCCGCCGACGCGGAATTTCAGGCCCTTGATGTCTTTGGCCGACTTGATTTCTTTGCGGTACCAGCCGCCCATCTGAGCGCCAGTGTTGCCGCATGGGAAGTTGACGATGTTGTACTTGGCGTAGAACTCACGCATCAGCTTGCCGCCGTTGCCGTGGTACATCCAGGCGGTCATCTGGCGGCTGTTCAGGCCAAAGGGGATGGCGCAACCGATGGCAAAAGTCTCGTCTTTGCCGAAGAAGTAGTAAGGCGCTGTGTGGGCCATTTCAACGGTGCCGTTCTGCACGCCGTCCACCACACCGAAAGCTGGCATCAGCTCGCCGCCGGCATGCACCGTAATGACGAACTTGCCGCCGGACATTTCGCCGACTTTTTTGGCAAATGTTTCAGCTGCGCCGTAAATCGTGTCCAGCGCTTTAGGGAAGCTGGAAGCCAGGCGCCAGCGGATGTTGGCAGCCGGAGCCTGAGCCTGCACAGCAGGGGCAACGCCGGCAGCGAGAACACCCGCGATACCTGCATTTTTGATAACGAGACGACGGTCCATGGATAACTCCTTAATTGTTGCAAACGCTGCATTCTAAGAGAAGCCCCGCCAAAGGCATTGGTGCTTACCCGTGAAAAAAATGGTGGCCAACCCTGAAAAAAGGCCTGCAGTCAGGCCGGTGGTCGCTGCAAGAAGCTAGCGCTGGCGCTCGATCACCGCGTAGGCGTCGTGCGCATGAATCGATTCGTGGTTGACCACCTCGACGCGGTAGCTGCCGATGCGCGGGTCAGCTTCCAGCGCCCCAGCGACGTCCCGAATCAGGTCTTCGACAAACTTGGGGTTGGCGTAGGCGCGCTCGGTCACCCACTTTTCGTCGGGGCGTTTGAGCAAGCCCCAGAGTTCACTCGATGCGTTGTCTTCAGCAAAACGCACCAGCTCGGTCCAGTCGATGGCGGTGGCCGGGTCACGCAATTCAACGCGCATGCTGATGTGGGAGCGCTGGTTGTGCGCACCGTTGTCTGAGACTTCCTTGGAGCAGGGGCACAGGGACTTGACCGGCACCACGGCCTGCATGACGAGGCGCGTCTGGCCATCCCGGCGCTCGGCCAGCCATTGGCCGTCGTACTCCATCAGGCTTTGCAGGCCAGAGACCGGCGCGGCCTTGCGCACAAAAAATGGAAAGTCCACCTCGATGCGGCCGACATCGGCTTCGAGCAGGCTGAGCATGGCGGCGATCTCGGCGCCCAGCGAGGCGGCGCTCAAGCTCACACCGCGCACGTCCAGCGATTCAAGCCAGGCAATCAGGCGCGACATGTGCGCGCCTTTTTGCTCAGCACCCAGCGCCACATCCAGCGTCCAGGTGCCCACCGTAGGCTGCACCTTGCCGCCGACCAGCACGCTGAGCGGGTAACGCAGGGACTTGATACCCACACGCTGGATCGGCAGATTTCGCAGATCAGCGCGGCCCTGCACATCCGGCATCAGGGGCAAGCGGGCTTCAGCGGAACTGTTCAAGGCAGGTTTCATGCAACGGACTTCAGGGTCACCTTGGCGGCGCGGGCCTGCAGCAGCGCAGCAAAGCGCTTGTTGATGGAGGCCTCGATGCCGGGTGCGTCCAGCCCCTGCATCGCCAGCAGCACAGCCGGGTCGCCGTGTTCGGTGAATTCATCGGCCAGCCCCAGTTGCAGCAGCGGCTTGATGACGCCGGCGCGCAGCAGCGCTTCGCTCACGGCGCTGCCGGCACCGCCCATCAGGCAGCCTTCTTCAACCGTCACCAGGGCTTCGTGGGCAGCGGCCACTTCAAGCAGCAGCGCCTCGTCCAGCGGTTTGGCCCAGCGCATGTTGACGACCGTGGCGCCGATTTTTTCTGCAGCCGTCAGCGCCGGATGCAGCAAAGTGCCAAACGCCAGAATGGCAATACCAGTACCCTGGCGGCGCACTTCACCGCGGCCAAAAGGCAGCGCGTCCAGCCCGGCCTCGGTGGCCACGCCGGCACCGGCGCCGCGCGGATAGCGCACAGCCACCGGGTGATCTTGCTCGAAGGCGCTGCTCAGGAGCTTGCGGCATTCGTTCTCGTCGGCCGGGCAGGCAATGCTCATGTTCGGTATGCAGCGCAAGTAGGCAATGTCATACGCGCCAGCGTGCGTGGCACCGTCGGCGCCCACCAGACCCGCGCGGTCCAGTGCAAACACCACCGGCAGGTTTTGCAGGGCGACGTCGTGAATCAGCTGGTCGTAGCCGCGCTGCAAAAAGGTCGAGTAAATCGCCACCACCGGCTTGAGGCCCTCGCAGGCCATGCCGGCGGCAAAGGTCACGGCGTGTTGCTCGGCAATGCCGACGTCGTAATATCGATCGGGAAAGCGCTGGTGAAATTCCACCATGCCCGAGCCCTCGCGCATGGCCGGCGTGATGCCGACCAGGCGCTTGTCGTGCACCGCCATGTCGCACAACCAGCGGCCGAAGACCTGGGTGAAGGTCTGCTTGGCCGGTGTTGCGGATTTTTGCAGGCCCAGCGCCGGGTCGAACTTGCCGGGGCCGTGGTAGGCCACCGGGTCGGCTTCGGCCAGCTTGTAACCCTGGCCTTTTTTGGTCACCACATGCAGAAACTGCGGGCCCTTGAGATGGCGGATGTTCTCGAGCGTAGGGATCAGCGACTCAAGATCATGGCCGTCGATCGGGCCGATGTAGTTGAAGCCGAAATTCTCAAACAGCGTGGCCGGCACCACCATGCCCTTGGCATGCGACTCCAGGCGTTTGGCCAGCTCAAACAGCGGCGGCGCAGCTTTGAGCACCTGCTTGCCGACGTTCTTGGCGGCGGCGTAAAACTGGCCGCTCATGAGTTGCGCCAGGTAGCGGTTCAACGCGCCCACCGGCGGGCTGATGCTCATGTCGTTGTCGTTCAGGATGACCAGCAGCTTGCAGTCGCAGACGCCGGCGTTGTTGAGCGCCTCGAAAGCCATGCCGGCGCTCATGGCACCGTCGCCGATGATGGCCACGGCGTGGCGGTCTTCGCCCTTTTGCTTGGCCGCCATAGCCATGCCCAAAGCGGCGGAAATCGAGGTGGACGAATGCGCCGTGCCGAAGGTGTCGTACTCGCTTTCGCTGCGCCGCGGAAAGCCCGACAGGCCGCCGAGCTGACGCAGGCTGTCCATGCGGTCACGCCGCCCGGTCAGGATCTTGTGCGGGTAGGTCTGGTGGCCCACGTCCCAGACCAGTCGATCGTCCGGCGTGTTAAAGACATAGTGCAAGGCCACGGTCAGCTCGACCGTGCCCAGGTTGGAGCTGAGGTGGCCGCCGGTGCGCGCCACGCTGTCGAGCAAATAGGCGCGCAACTCGTCCGCCACGCGCCGCAGTTGCGGGCGCGGCATGCGCCGCAAATCGGCGGGGCTGTTGATGGTGTCGAGCAATTGATACATCCGGGTGCTCCTAAAAGCCGCGATTGACCAGCATATTGGCCAGCGCCCGCAGCGCTGCCGTGTCTTGCATGCCCCCCACACGCAGGCTGGCCTGCGCCTGCGAGAGCAGTTCTTGTGCGTAATTTTGCGAGGCACGCAAACCCATCAGCGAGACAAAGGTGGGTTTGTCCTGGGCGGCGTCCTTGCCGGCCGTCTTGCCCAGTGTCGCCGAATCGGCCACCACGTCGAGCACGTCGTCCACCACCTGAAAGGCCAGGCCGATGGCCGCGCCGTAGTCGGCCAGGGCAAGTTGCGCTGCGCCTCCGGGCATTCCGCAGGCGGCACCCATCATGACGCTGGCTTGCAGCAGGGCGCCGGTCTTGAGGCGATGCATTTCATGGAGTTGCGCCGACGAGATGGGCTGGCCAACGCTGGCCAGGTCAATCGCCTGACCGCCCGCCATGCCCTGGCATCCGGCGGCCTGCGCCAGCATGCGGCACAGCCGGGCCTGCATGTCGGCCGGCATGGCACTGTCTTCGGGTGTCAGCAGCTCGAAGGCCAGAGCCTGCAAGGCGTCACCGGCCAGCAGCGCCTGCGCCTCACCGAAGCGGACATGCACCGTTGGCTTGCCGCGCCGCAGCACGTCGTTGTCCATGCAGGGCATGTCGTCATGCACCAGTGAATAGGCGTGAATCAGTTCAACCGCGCAGGCGGCGCGCAGGGCGGCTTCAGGGTTGCCGCCTACGGCTTCGCAGGCGGCCAGCACCAGCAAGGGCCGCAGACGCTTGCCGCCGTCGAGCACGGCGTAGCGCATGGCCTCGCCCAGACCGGCGGGCGCCGGGCGGGTGCGCGGGCAGGCGACCCAGATTTCCAGCGCAGTTTCGACAACGCGCAACTGGCGGGCCGTCCAGGCCGGCAGGTCAAAGCCGCTCTTTGACAAGGCGGGACTGCGCAGGTTCAGTGGTAGTGGGGCTTTCAAGAGGCTTGTTCCTGGTTCCAGGGCTTGAGTTCGGTGCCTTCCAGCACCTTGATCTGCTGCTCCACGGCAGCCAGTTTGTCTCGGCAGTAAGCAATCAGCTGGGCACCCCGCTGGTAACCGGCCAGCAACTGGTCCAGCGGCATCTGGCCACCCTCGAGTTGCGTGACCAGCTTTTCAAGCTCCTGCAGGGCTGCTTCGTAATGGGCCGGCTCGGGGGTCAAGGGGGCAGCGCTTGTTTTTCTCATGGCATCGTGGTTCCAGTCTGGACGCGATTTTAGGGGCTGACCGCGCAATGGGGGTGTCTCGGCCGTGAGGCCCGCTTCGCGGGGGGCCGGTGGGTACAATGAAAAACAGGTTTTCAGGGGGGTCTGACGTCTTGCTCTGCCCTTCTTAACGGTTACACGCGCATGTCTGATTTAAGCCTTCGTCTGTTGCAGGCCACCAGCCAGCTGCCGATCTCCAGTTATTTTGACCCGGGTATTTACGCCCGCGAGCAGCAAAAGCTGTTTGCCAGGGGGCCACGTTACCTGGGGCACGAACTGGCTGTGCCCAAGCTGGGCGACTACTACACCCTGCCCCACGAAGGCCAGGGCCGGGCACTGGTGCGCAACGCCTC
>JBIKHR010000015.1:0-17807 GCA_044362035.1 Polaromonas sp.
GAAACTGCAGCGCGCGCCAGAGCTCAACATCCGCGCCCTGCTGCGCCCGGCCGCCTTTGTGCCCGAGAGCAAGGGCCTGAATGACCTGCTGCGCGAGTTTCGCGGTAACCGCAACCACCTCGCCATCGTCATTGACGAGTTCGGCCGAGTCGCCGGCCTCATCACGATTGAAGACGTGCTAGAGCAGATCGTCGGCGAGATCGAAGACGAGTTCGACATTGCCGAAGACGAGGGCGATATTTTTGGCCTGGGTGACCGCACCTACCGCGTTAGCGGCGACACCGCCATCGAACGCGTCAACGAAGCCTTTGGCGTGAGCCTGCCCGAGACCGACTTTGAGACCATCGGCGGCCTGATTGCCCACGAAATGGGCCACGTGCCCAAGCGCAGCGAGCGGCTGGTGCTGGCCGGTTTGCAGTTCGTGGTTCTGCACACCAAGGGCGGTGCCGTGCGTTGGTTCAAGGTCTCGCCCGCGGGCGATACGGCCACGGCGGGCCAAGGCGCCTGAGCGCCCGTGTTACCCGCCGCCACCGCCTGACCCGCGCCAGCAGATGCCGAGCATCCCACACGCCGGCCACCGTCTGACCTGGACTTCTGCTCTGATCGTGCTGGCTGCGGGTTATGCCCACGCGCTCAGCATGGCCTGGCCTTTTGCCACCGTCGGCCCGCTGGCCACTGGGCAAGCCTGGGGCGGTTTGCAACTGGCCTCGCTGTCGGTGCTGGTGTGGCAGCTGGCACCGGCACTGGCCTCCAGGCGCGGCGGACAGGCCGCGTGGCTGGCTTGGCTGTTTGCCTGCGCCATGCTGGCCGGCACTTTCTGGTGGCTCTTTATTTCCATGCATTTTTACGGCGGCCTGCCCGCACCGCTGACCGTGCTGGCGGTGCTGGCGCTGGCGGCTGCATTGGCCTTGTATTACGCGTTGGCCGCGGCTTTGTATGCCCTGCTGGCCCCAGCGTCGGCCTTGGGACGAGCTCTGGTGTTTGCTGGTCTGTGGCTGCTGGCCGAACTGGCGCGGGTGCGCATCTTCACCGGTTTTCCCTGGGGCGAGGGTGGCTATGCGCACATCGACGGCTGGGCCCGGCCGTTGGCTGGCTGGGTCGGCGTGCACGGGCTGACGCTGCTGGCGGCCCTGGTTGGGGCCTTGTTGCCGATATTGCTCGCCGGCTGGCGCCAGGCCAGGCTTGCCCACAGCGCTGACGCTACCCGCCAGGCCCTGGCCAGCGCGGCTCTGCTGGCGGCCGCTTGGGGCGTGTCCGGCTTGCCAGTCGCCACCGTGGCCGTGGCGCCGGGCAGCGTACTGCGCCCGCCACTGTCGGTGACGCTGGTGCAGGGCAATATTGCGCAAGACCAGAAGTTCCAGCCCGGCACCGGCGTACAAGATGCGCTCGGCTACTACGGCGCGCAATTACAGGCCGCCGGCACCGCGCTGGTGGTGCTGCCCGAAACGGCTTTACCCCTGCTACCCGACCAACTGCCGCCCGCCTACTGGGCCGCGCTCAAACAGCGCTTTGCCAGCGGCTCACAGGCGGCGCTGATCGGCCTGCCCCTGGGTTCAGAGCGTGATGGCTACAGCAACGCCGTGCTGGGGCTGCAGCCCGGCGCGCCCGATTACCGATATGACAAGCAGCACCTGGTGCCGTTTGGTGAATTTGTACCGCCGTTTTTTCGCTGGTTCATACGCCTGATGGACATACCGCTGGGCGACTTCAGGCGGGGCGCGCTGGTGCAGCCGGCGTTTGAATGGCAGGGCGAACGGCTGGCGCCCAACATTTGCTACGAAGACCTGTTTGGAGAGGAAATCGGCGCGCAGTTCGCCGACCCGCTACGCGCGCCCACCGTGCTGGTCAACGTGAGCAACATCGGCTGGTTCGGCAACACGGTGGCCATAGACCAGCATCTGAACATCTCGCGCATGCGCGCGCTGGAGTTTGCCCGGCCCATGCTACGCGCCACCAACACCGGTGCCACCGCGGTGATCGACGCTCAGGGCCGTGTCACGCATGCGCTGGCGCGGCACACCCGCGGCGCGCTGGTGGCCGAGGTACAGGGTGCCGACGGCCTGACCTTTCATGCCCGTTGGGTGTCGCGTTTCGGGCTGGCGCCATGGTGGCTGCTGGGCGGCGCTGTGCTGCTGCTGGCGGCGCTGGCGCGCTGGCGCTCTGCCCGTCGCCTTAGAAGCGGCCCCGACCAGGGGTGAGGGCCGCGTAAAATGAGAGGTTTGGCGCGTCAAAGTGCGTAGCGCCCTGCCTTCAGAACCCAAGTTGCCATGCTCACTTTCCAGCAAATCATTCTCAAGCTCCAGTCCTACTGGGCTGACCAAGGCTGCGCCCTGCTGCAGCCCTATGACATGGAGGTCGGCGCCGGCACATCGCACACCGCCACGTTCTTGCGCGCGCTCGGCCCCGAGCCATGGAAAGCTGCTTACGTGCAGCCCAGCCGCCGCCCCAAGGACGGCCGTTACGGCGAAAACCCGAACCGCCTGCAGCACTACTACCAATACCAGGTGGTGCTCAAACCCGCACCCAGCAACATCCTCGAGCTGTACCTTGGCTCGCTCGAGGCACTTGGTTTTGACCTGAAGAAAAACGACATCCGCTTTGTCGAAGACGACTGGGAAAACCCGACGCTGGGTGCCTGGGGCCTGGGCTGGGAAGTCTGGCTCAACGGCATGGAAGTCACGCAGTTCACCTACTTCCAGCAAGTCGGCGGCATCGACTGCCGGCCCATCACCGGCGAGATCACCTACGGTCTGGAGCGCCTGGCCATGTACCTGCAGGGCGTGGACAACGTCTACAACCTGACCTGGACCGACGGGCTCAGTTACGGTGACGTGTACAAGCAAAACGAGGTCGAGCAATCGACCTACAACTTCGAGCACAGCGATGCCGATTTTTTATTCACCGCCTTTGCTGCGCATGAAAAGCAGGCCAAGCATTTGATCGGCGTGCAACTGGCGCTGCCGGCTTATGAGCAGGTGCTCAAAGCAGCGCACAGCTTTAACTTGCTTGATGCGCGTGGCGCGATTTCCGTGACCGAGCGCGCAGCCTACATCGGTCGCATCCGCAACCTGGCGCGCGCCGTGGCGCAGAGCTACTTTGACAGCCGCGAACGCCTGGGCTTTCCGCTGGCGCCGCGCGAATGGGTGGCGCAGATGCAAGCCGCCATGCCTGTCCTGACCCAGAAAACCGCGTGAGCGAGATGACGATGACGACCCACAACCTCTTGCTCGAACTCTTTGTTGAAGAGCTGCCGCCCAAGGCACTTAAAAAACTGGGTGATGCATTTGCCGGCGTGCTGGCGGACTCCCTAAAAAATCAAGGCTTAGCTGCAGCCGATTCGGTGGTGAGCGCCTTTGCATCCCCGCGCCGACTGGCAGTGCATGTAACAACGGTGCAAAGTAAATCAGAGGCAAAGAAAATTACGATTAAGCTGATGCCAGAAAAGGTTGGTTTTACCGACAATGGTCGTCGAACCCCCGCCCTCGAAAAGCGGCTGGAAAAAGAGGGTTATTTGGTAAATGACCCCACCATGCAGTTGACGCGCGTTGAGGAAAAAGGCGTGGTTCAGCTGGTGCTCGAAAAAATGGATTCTCCGACTACCTTGGCGGCGGCACTCCAACAAGCGCTAGGGCTTGCCATTGCCAAACTGCCGATTCCCAAAGTCATGAGCTACCAGCTCGAGCGCGACTGCGAACTGCCCGGCTGGAGCAGCGTGAGCTTTGTGCGGCCGGCGCACGGCTTGCTGGCCTTGCACGGCAGCGGCGTGGTGCCGCTGCAGGCGCTGGGCTTGACATCGGGCAACAGCACGCAAGGCCATCGCTTTGAGGCCGCCGTTTCGCCGGTGGTGATCGCGCATGCTGACGAGTACACCGCCACCTTGCGCCAAGACGGCGCCGTCATCGCCAGTTTTGCAGAACGCAAAGCCGAGATCGCGCGCCAGCTGGCTGCTGCCGCTGCCAAGATCGGCGGCGGCGTCAAGCCGATTGAAGACGAGGCGCTGCTTGACGAAGTCACGGCGCTGGTCGAGCGGCCGAACGTGCTGGTCTGCAGCTTTGAGACCGAGTTCCTCGCGGTGCCGCAGGAATGCCTGATCCTGACCATGAAGGCCAACCAAAAATACTTTCCGCTGCTCGACGCCGCTGGCAAGCTGACGCACCAGTTTCTGGTGGTCAGCAACATCAGCCCAGCGGACGCCAGCGCGGTGGTCGGAGGCAACGAGCGCGTGGTGCGCCCGCGCCTGGCCGATGCCAAGTTTTTCTTTGACCAGGACCGCAAGAAGACGCTGGCTTCGCGCGTGGCCGGCCTGGATAAAGTGGTTTATCACAACAAGCTCGGCTCGCAAGGCGAGCGCGTGGCGCGCGTGCGCGCGATTGCCCAGGCCATCGGCCAGCAACTTGGCGGACCAGCGTTGGCGGCGCAGGCTGACCAGGCGGCCCAGCTCGCCAAGACCGATCTGGTGACCGACATGGTGGGTGAATTTCCCGAGCTGCAAGGCATCATGGGCCGCTACTACGCGCTCAACGACGGCCTGGCGCCGGAGGTGGCTGACGCGATTGAAGACCACTACAAACCGCGCTTTGCCGGTGACGAACTGCCACGCAGCCCGGTCGGGCTGGCGGTGGCGCTGGCCGACAAGCTCGAGACATTGGTCGGCATGTTCGGCATCGGCAACCTGCCGACCGGCGACAAGGACCCGTTTGCGCTGCGCCGTCATGCGCTGGGCGTGGTGCGCATGCTGGCTGACAAGGCCTTGCCGCTTCATGTCGATGCGCTGGTGCGCGAGGCCGGCCTGGCCTTTGGCGACAAGATCCAAGACGCCTCGGCGGCTTTGCTTGACTTCATCTACGACCGTCTGTCCGGCAGCCTGCGCGAACTGGGCTACAGCGCGCAAGAGGTGGATGCCGTGCTGGCCTTGCGCCCGCAGCAATTGGGCGACGTGAGCCGCCGGCTGGCAGCGGTGCGCGCCTTTGCCGCTCTGCCCGAGGCCCAGGCGCTGGCCGCAGCCAACAAGCGCATCGGCAACATCCTCAAAAAAGCCCCCGAGGTCGATGCCCATGTCAGCGCCGTGCTGCTCAAGGAACCGGCTGAGCTGGCGCTGCACACGGCCATGGGCTTTGTGTTGCCTGAAGCGCACAAGCAGTTTGAAGCCGGTGACTACACAGCCTCTCTGCAAACCCTGGCCGCCTTGCGCGCGCCGGTCGATGCTTTCTTTGACGGCGTGATGGTCAACGCCGAAGAAATGGACTTGCGCCTGAATCGCCAGGGCCTGCTCAAGTCATTGCATGTGGCCATGAACCGCGTGGCGGATTTGTCGAAACTGGCCACCTAGGTTCGCCATGAAACTTGTTATTCTGGACCGCGACGGCACCATCAACATCGACAGTGACGACTACGTCAAGTCGCCCGAGGAATGGCTGCCCTTGCCCGGCGCGCTCGAGGCCATCGCGCGGCTCAATCATGCCGGCTGGCACGTGGTGATCGCCTCCAACCAGTCGGGTCTGGGCCGCGGGCTGTTTGACGTGGCCGCGCTCAACGCGATTCACGCCAAGATGCACAAGATGCTGGCGGCACTGGGTGGGCGCGTGGACGCGGTGTTTTACTGCCCGCACACCCCCGACGAAGGTTGCGGCTGCCGCAAACCCCTGTCGGGGTTGTTCGAGCAGATCGGTCAGCGCTTTGGCGTTTCGCTCAAGGGCGTGCCGGCTTGCGGAGATTCAGTGCGTGACACGGTGGCCGGTGCTACTGCCGGCTGCGAGTCGCACCTGGTGTTGTCCGGCAAGTCCAGCGCTTTTCTGGCAGGCGGGCAGCCCGACGGTTTGCCTGCCGGCACCCGTCTGCACCGTGACCTGTCGGCCTTTGCTGATTTTTTGCTGGAACGCAGCGCGGCCGCCGTATCGTCTGCCGCGACTGAGCCACCGCCTGCGCGCGCTGCCGTTTGAATTTTTCACAAAGACCGCCATGTCCCTGATCCGCTCCATCGTTCATTTGCTCTGGATGGGCGTTACCGTGATTCCCTGGGCCCTCGCCGTGCTGATCGCCGCGCCGTTCATGAGCAGCACCCAAATTTACTGGATGTGCGCCGGCTGGCTGCGCACGGCGGTGTCTGGCGGCACTCGCATTCTGGGCATACACAACCGCGTCACCGGCATGGAAAACCTGCCGCAGGGTGAGACCAGTGCCTGCATCTTGCTGGTCAAGCACCAGAGCACATGGGAAACTTTTTCGATGGTCACGCTGATGCCGCATCCGCTGGCTTATGTGTTCAAAAAAGAGCTTTTACGCGTGCCTTTTTTTGGCTGGGCCATGAGCCGCATGGACATGATCCACATCGACCGCAGCAAGCGCGCCGAAGCCTTTACCAAAGTAGTCGAACAGGGCCGCCGCCTGATGAGTCAGGGCGTCTGGGTCATCATGTTTCCCGAAGGCACGCGCATTGCGCGCGGTCAGCAGGGCGTCTACAAAAGCGGCGGCACGCGGCTGGCCATCGAGACCGGTGCGCCGGTCATCCCAGTGGCGGTGACCTCGGCCAAATGCTGGCCGCGCAAGGCCTTCATCAAGCGCCCCGGCATCGTGGACATTTCCATCGGCAAGCCCATCAGCAGCGTTGGCCGCAAGCCCGAAGAGCTTATGAACGAGGTGCAAACCTGGATCGAGGCGGAAATGCGCCGCCTCGACCCGGAAGCCTATGCCCACGAAACGCCGGCGCTTGTAAAGGCCTGAAACGCCGGTTTGCGCGCGCGCGTCTTGCACCTAAACTGCCACGATGCACAAGCTTCTCCAGCGAACACTCGATCTGTTTGCGCCTGAGCCGGAGCCGGCACTTTTGCCGACGGCGGCACTGACGTCTGAGCCGGTCGATTTGCAGCCTACCCAAAGCCTGCAAGAAGCGCTGGCCCCTGCCACTTTCCGCCACCCTGAAGCCACCCGCGAAGCCCTGCTGGGCGGCGTGCTGGTAGCGTATGCCTTCAGGCGCGGCAAGCGCCGCACGATCGGCTTTTCTGTCGGCGCTGAAGGCCTGGTGGTGAGCGCGCCCAAGTGGGTACTGCTCAACGAAATTGACCGCTCGGTGCAAGAAAAAGCCGACTGGATTCTGAAAAAACTGCAGGAAACTCGCGAGCGCCACAAGCGCATGGAGTCGGCCCGCATCGACTGGAAAGACGGCGCGAGCCTGCCTTTTCTGGGCGGCGAGTTGACGGTGGTGCTGGACCCGCGGCAACAGGTTTCGGCCATGGTGGTGCAGCCGGTCATGACCGACGACAACAGCCCTGCGCCAGCCCGCCCGGCTAGCGAGTCCTGGCGCAGCACGCTGTGTCTTGGCTTGGCGCACAGCGCATCGGCTGCGCAGATTCGCGATGCCGCCCAGGCCTGGCTGATGCGGCATGCCAAGCAGTTGTTTGAAGAGCGGCTGAACCACTTCGCCCCGGCGCTCGGTGTTCGTTGGCAGCGCCTGAGCCTGAGCAGCGCCGGCACCCGCTGGGGCAGCGCCAGCGCCGACGGCTCTATCCGCCTGAACTGGCGGCTGATTCATTTCAAGCTCTCGGTGATTGATTACGTGGTGGTGCATGAGCTCAGCCATTTGCGCGTGATGGACCACAGCCCGCGCTTCTGGGACACGGTGCGCCACATCGTGCCCGACTACGCCGAACTGCGCGGCCAGCTCAAGGACGAGATGGTGCCCAAATGGTGACGGCCTTGCCCCGCGTGCTGGTGCTGGAAGACGACGAGCTCATGCTCGAGCTGTACCGCTGCCAGTTTGACATGTGGGCGCTGCCGGTGGAGTGCACCTGGATGTCGTCAGCCACCGATGCCTTGAGAGACATTGACAGCCTGCGGCCACAACTGCTGATCACCGACTTGTCGATGCCCGGCGTGGACGGCCTGCAGATGCTGCAGGAACTTGAAAGCCGGCCGCACCTGGCAGACATGAAGATCGTGGTGGTCAGCGGCGTGCAAGCCGAGGTCATTGCGGCCCGGGGAGGTCTCTCGCCGCGCATCGACTTCCTGCGCAAGCCGGTCGATTTCGCCTGGCTCAGGCGCTGCGTCACAGAGCTGGCGCAGGGCCCTCAGGCTGAAAAGCGGTAAATTCCGTCTGCGCCCAGCTGGCGTGTCAGCTGACCCCCGAACCACAGCCAGTGCAGATGCGCCAAGGCCTCGCCCATGGCAAACGTGGTCTGGTGCAAATCCAGTACGCGCTTGAACATCACCGGCAGTATGTCGGCCGCGCTGCAGGGGCTGGCCTGACAGGCCTGCAAGACCTCGGCCAGGCGCTCCCGGTGATGGTCATGCAACTGTCCAATGCGGGTGTGCAGGCCAGTGAAGGGCTTACCGTGTGAGGGCAGCGTCAAGGTGGCGACGTCCAGTGCGCGGAACTTGTCAATCGACGTCATAAACAAAGCCAGCGGGTTGGATTCGGGCTCGATGTCGTACACGCTGATATTGGTGGAGATGCGCGGCAGCATCATGTCACCGCTGATCAGCAGCGGCGCAGCCAGTGCCGCGTCATCGCAATACAGAGACATGTGTTCCGGCGCGTGGCCGTAGCCGCTGATGCAGCGCCAGTGGCGCCCGCCTATGCGCACTGTCATGCCGTCCATCAGCCGGCAAAAGCTAGCGGGCACCGCCGGCACCATGCTAGGGTAATAGCCACCACGCGCCTTGATCTTGGCCACGGCTTGCGGGTCCGTCAGGCCATGCGAGGCAAAGAAACGGGCCGCACTCTCACCGCCGAAACCGGTGGTGCCGGTGCTGGCCACACGGGCCGCGTTGAAGTCGGTGGCACTGATCCACAGCGGCGCGCTCCAGCGCTCGCACAGCCAGTACGCCAGCCCGATGTGGTCGGGGTGCATGTGCGTCACCAGCACGCGCAGCACCGGCAGGCCTTCAAGTTGGCTGGCAAAAATTGTTTCCCACTGTGCTTTTGATTCGTCGCTGCTGATGCAACAGTCCACCACCGTCCAGCCGGTGCGTCCATCGATCTCGTCACGCAGCAGCCACAAGTTGATGTGGTTCAGCGCAAACGGCAAGGCCATGCGGATCCAGCGCACGCCGGGCGCAAGCCCCAGGGCCTGGCCGCTGTCAGGGAGTGTCTCGCCAAGCGGGTAGTGCAGTTGTTGTTCTAGCAGGTTCATGGGGTGGGCTGGCCGGTGCGCTATATTTGACGTTAACGTCAACGTCAATTCAAAAGATTGTAGGGACACGGCTCTTCAAGGCTGCCGGCGTCCCGCCGCAACCTGCCCTTCTCCCTTGCAAAGGTTTCGTTCTTCCATGGCCACGACTTACACCATCAGCGACCTCGCCAAAGAGTTTGACCTGACCACCCGGGCCATGCGCTTTTATGAAGACATGGGCCTGTTGCAACCCTTGCGCGAAGGCCCGGGCGGGCGCACCCGGGTTTACAGCGCCCGTGACCGCACCCGGCTCAAACTGACCTTGCGCGCCAAGCGCCTGGGCCTGTCGCTGACCGAGGCCAAGGACATCATTGACTCTTACGACAGCCCGCGCGACACCGTGCCGCAGCTGCAAAAGTTCCTGCTGGTACTGGCCGGTCATCGGCACCAACTCGAAGGGCAGATGACGGACCTGCAAGCCAACCTTGAAGAGATCAAGGTGCACGAAAAAGAAGCCCGCGCCCTGCTGGCCAAGGCCAACAAGAAAAGCCGCTGACAACAAAGTCCGCCATAATTGACGTTTACGTCAACGTCAACGTCAACGTCAACGTCAACGTCAACGTCAACGCTACCTTCAACCGAAAGCCTCGCGCATGTCCGCTTCCACTGCACCTCAGGCCAGCCTGGATTCCGCAGCCATCTTTGACCGGGTGCAGGCCAGTTTTGTGCGCCAGGGTCTGATGCAGCATCTGGGTGCCCGACTGTTGCGTGCCGAGCACGGCTTGTGCGAAGTGGCGCTGCCTTACTCAGACCGCGTGACCCAGCAGCAAGGCGGCTTTCATGGCGGCGCGATGGGTGCGCTGGCTGACATTGCAGGCGGCTATGCCGGCCTGACTGTGTTGCCCGTGGGCACGGAAGTGACCACGGTCGAATACAAGATTAACTTCATGGCCGCCTTTCAGGGTGGCGAGTTGCGCGCTACTGGCCGTGTGCTCAAAGGCGGCAAACGCATCATCGTCACCATGGCCGAGGTTCGGCACATAGCGGCCGACGGCAAGGTCACCGACTGCGCCGTGATGCAGCAAACCCTGGTGCCGGTGCCGCAAACCTACTGAACGGCAACGCCTCCTGCCCTCAAGCCATTTCAAGGAACCACGCTATGAACATGCCCGGACTCAACTTCCAGCTTGGCGAAGACATTGACGCACTGCGCGACGCGGTGCGCGAATTTGCCCAGATTGAAATCGCGCCACGCGCCGCCGAGATCGATAAGAACGACCAGTTCCCCATGGACCTGTGGCGCAAGATGGGCGACCTGGGCGTGCTGGGCATCACCGTGGGCGAAGAGTTCGGCGGCGCCAACATGGGCTATCTGGCGCACATGATCGCCATGGAAGAAATTTCGCGTGCCAGCGCCAGCGTGGGCCTGTCTTACGGCGCGCACAGCAACCTGTGCGTCAACCAGATCAAGCGCAACGGCACACCCGAGCAGCGCAGCAAGTACCTGCCCAAACTGATCAGCGGCGAACACGTGGGCGCGCTGGCCATGAGCGAACCGGGCGCCGGCAGCGACGTTATCAGCATGAAGCTGCGCGCTGAAGACAAGGGCGGCTACTACCTGCTCAACGGCAGCAAGATGTGGATCACCAACGGCCCCGACGCCGACACGCTGGTGGTCTACGCCAAAAGCGAACCTGAATTGGGTGCGCGCGGTGTGACGGCCTTTTTGATTGAAAAAGGCATGAAGGGTTTTTCAGTGGCGCAAAAGCTCGACAAGCTGGGCATGCGCGGCAGCCACACCGGCGAGCTGGTGTTTCACAACGTCGAGGTGCCAACTCAGAACATCCTGGGCGGCCTGAACCAGGGCGCCAAGGTGCTGATGAGCGGACTCGACTACGAGCGCGCGGTGCTCACCGGCGGGCCGCTGGGCATCATGCAGTCGGTGATGGACAGCGTGCTGCCCTATATTCACGACCGCAAGCAGTTTGGCCAGAGCATCGGCGAGTTTCAGCTGATCCAGGGCAAAGTGGCTGACATGTACACCGTGCTGCAAGCCGGCCGTTCGTTTGCGTACACCGTGGCCAAAAACCTGGACCTGCTGGGCGTTGAACACGTGCGTCAGGTGCGCAAAGACTGCGCTTCGGTCATTTTGTGGTGCGCCGAAAAAGCCACCTGGATGGCCGGCGAAGGCGTGCAGATTTTTGGCGGCAACGGCTACATCAACGACTATCCGCTGGGCCGCCTGTGGCGCGACGCCAAGCTGTACGAGATCGGTGCCGGTACCAGCGAAATCCGCCGCATGCTGATCGGCCGCGAACTCTTTGCAGAAACCCTTTAAGGGCCTTGGCGGCCCGGTCCGGCGAAAATCAAAATCATGACCACATCCATCTCTGACCTTTTTGCCCACAACCGCGCCTGGGCTGCGCAAATGGAGGCCGAGCGGCCGGACTTCTTTACCAGCCTGGTGCAGCAGCAAACGCCCAAGTACATGTGGATCGGTTGCTCTGACAGCCGCGTGCCGGCCAACCAGATCACCGGTCTGGAGCCTGGCGAGGTGTTTGTCCATCGCAACGTGGCCAACGTGGTGGTGCACTCGGACCTGAACGCGCTGTCCACCATCCAGTTTGCGGTGGAGCGCCTGAAGGTGTCGCACGTGATGGTGGTCGGCCACTACGGTTGCTCGGGCGTGCGCGCCGCGCTGGAAGGCGCGCGTATTGGGCTGGCCGACAACTGGCTGCGCCATATCCAGGACGTGCGTGATCGGCACCGCAGCTTGCTGGAAGGCATTGCTGAAACCCACCGCTGCGACGCGCTGGTTGAACTGAACGTCATCGAGCAAGTCATCAACGTGGCGCAAAGCACGGTCTTGCAAGACGCCTGGCTGCGCGGTCAGGACGTGGCCTTGCATGGCTGGGTTTACGGCATCCACGACGGTCTGCTGCAAGACATGCGCGTCACTGTGAAGGGCAATGAGGGGTTGGACCTCATGTACCGCGCTGCCATCGATGCTGTGGCCCAGGCGCGGCGCGGCTGAGTTGTTTGTAGAACAGTTTTCCTACGAGCGCAGGCTCTGAATGGTGACTTGTTTGTGCCCTTGCGCGCTGCATGATTCAGGGCTTAACGGAGAATGAATTTTCAACTTTTTCAAGGAGCTCAACATGTCTGAATCCATCGTCATCCTAGGCGCTGCCCGCACGCCTATAGGCGGCTTTCAGGGCGACTTCGCCAGTCTGGCCGCCCACGACCTGGGAGGCGCCGCCATCCGCGCCGCTGTCGAGCGCGCCGGTGTCGCGCCCAACAAAATTGACGAAGTGCTGTTTGGCAATTGCCTGATGGCGGGTCAGGGCCAGGCGCCGGCGCGTCAGGCCGGCTTCAAGGGTGGTTTGCCGGCCAGCACCGGCGCTGTGACGCTGTCCAAGATGTGCGGCTCGGGCATGGAAGCCACCCTACTGGCGCACGACCAGCTGATCGCCGGCAGCCGTGACCTGATGGTCTCCGGCGGCATGGAAAGCATGACCAACGCGCCGCACCTGCTGCTCAAAGGACGCAGCGGCATACGCATCGGCCACGACCGCATTTATGACCACATGATGCTCGACGGCCTCGAAGACGCTTACGAGCCGGGCCGCGCCATGGGCACCTTCGGTGAGCAGTGCGCTGACAAATACCAGTTCACCCGCGAAGCGCAAGACGCCTTTGCGATTGCCAGCGTGCAGCGCGCCAAGGCCGCCACCGAGTCCGGCGCATTTGCCGCCGAGATCACGCCGGTCACCGTCAAGACGCGCAGCGGCGAAGTCACCGTGGCCATCGACGAAGGCCCGGGCAAGGTCAAGCTCGACAAAGTCACCAGCCTCAAGCCGGCCTTCAAGAAAGACGGCACCATCACCGCCGCTTCCAGCTCGTCCATCAACGACGGCGCCGCCGCCCTGGTGCTGGCGCGCGCATCGACTGCCAAGGCGCTGGGCGCCAAGCCGATCGCCCGCATCGTCGGTCACGCCACCTTTGCGCAAGCGCCCGAGTGGTTCACCACCGCCCCGGTGGGCGCAGTGCAAAAACTGCTCAAAAACATCGGCTGGAGCGTCAAGGATGTGGACTTGTGGGAAGTCAATGAAGCCTTCGCCGTGGTGCCCATGGCTGCCATGAAAGAGCTGGGCATCAGCCACGACATCGTCAACGTCAACGGCGGTGCCTGCGCGCTGGGCCACCCGATTGGCGCCAGCGGCGCACGCATCATCGTCACGCTGCTGTACGCGCTCAAGGCGCGTGGCCTCAAGCGTGGCGTGGCCACCTTGTGCATTGGCGGCGGCGAAGGCACGGCGCTGGCGGTTGAACTTCTGTAATTGTTGAAACCGCAAAGGCAAGCATGCTGCTGACCGAAGACCAGGAACAAATTCGTGACGCGGTGCGCGCCTTTGCGCAAGAACAGTTGTGGCCGAACGCCGCGCGCTGGGACCAGCAGCGGCACTTCCCGAAAGAAGCCCACCAGGGGCTGGCTGCGCTGGGCGCTTACGGCATCTGCGTGCCTGAAGAACTGGGCGGCGCCAACCTCGACTACCTGACGCTGGCGCTGGTGCTGGAAGAAATCGCCGCCGGTGACGGCGGCACCAGCACCGCCATCAGCGTGACCAACTGCCCGGTCAACGCCATCCTGATGCGCTACGGCAACCCTGCGCAACAAAAGCAGTGGCTCACGCCGCTGGCGCAGGGCGACATGCTGGGTGTGTTCTGCCTGACCGAGCCGCATGTGGGCAGCGACGCCTCGGCGCTCAAGACATCGGCGCGCAAAGACGGCAACGGCTATGTGCTCAACGGCGTCAAGCAGTTCATCACCAGCGGGCAAAACGGCAGCCTGGCCATCGTCATTGCCGTGACCGACAAGGGCGCCGGCAAAAAAGGGATGAGCGCCTTCATCGTGCCCACCGCCACGCCGGGTTACCAGGTGGCGCGGCTTGAAGACAAGCTCGGCCAGCACAGCAGCGACACCGCGCAGATCAACTTTGACAACTGCCGCATTCCGGCCGAGAACCTGATCGGCACCGAAGGCGAGGGCTACCGCATTGCGCTGTCGGCGCTCGAGGGCGGGCGCATCGGCATTGCCGCCCAAAGCATCGGCATGGCGCGCAGCGCGCTCGAGTTCGCCATCGACTACGCCAAGCAGCGCGAGAGTTTCGGCCAGACCTTGTTCAGCCACCAGGCGGTGGGTTTTCGCCTGGCCGACTGCGCCACGCAACTCGAAGCCGCACGCCAGCTCACCTGGCACGCCGCCGCCCTGCGCGACGCCGGCCGGCCCTGCCTGAAAGAAGCGGCCATGGCCAAGCTGTTCGCCAGCGAAGCGGCAGAGTTCATTTGCAGCGCCGCCATCCAGACGTTGGGCGGCTACGGCTACGTCAAGGACTTCCCGCTCGAACGCATTTACCGCGACGTGCGCGTGTGCCAGATCTACGAAGGCACCAGCGACATCCAGAAGATCATCATTCAGCGGGCGCTCGCCTGAGCCCGCACCATCAGGAAAATCCATGCCGATTACCCGAGGATTCCGTCAGCTCGTGGACGAGGCCATGGCCGAAGTCACCACCCTGAGCGTGGCGCAAGTGCGCGAGCGAATGGGCAGCGCTAACTTGCAAGTCGTCGACATCCGTGACCCGCGCGAGCTTGAGCGTGGCGGCACCGTGCCCGGCGCTTTGCTGGCACCGCGCGGCATGCTGGAGTTTTGGGTCGATCCCGAGTCGCCTTATTTCAAGCCGGTGTTTGGCGACGAAAGCCGGGAGTTCGTGCTGTTTTGCGGCGCCGGCTGGCGCAGCGCGCTGGCCGCCAAGGCGCTGCAAGACATGGGCATGACCAATGTGGCGCACATCGACGGTGGTTTTGCAGACTGGTGCGCACAAGGTGCGCCTGTGCAAACCCTGGAAGAGCACAAGGCCGCCAGCCGGCCGGCCGGCAAGGCCTGAGCCGCGTGGCCCCGGCCGCCAGCGCCGCTTGCCCCTGCGGGCTGGAGGCCAAACCGGGTCAGCCGCGCCAGCTGGCCGACTGCTGCGGCCGCTACCTTGACGACTTCGCGGGCCGGCCCGCACCGGATGCGCCCAGCCTGATGCGCTCGCGTTACAGCGCCTTTGTGCTGGAGCGCGCCGACTACCTGCTGGCCACCTGGCACCCCGGCACCCGGCCGGCCACGCTCGACTTCGAGCCCGGCGCCCGCTGGCTGGGGCTGGAAGTGCGCGCTCACACAAGCACCGGGCCGACCATGGCCGAGGTTGAATTTGTAGCGCGTATGCGTCTGGCCGGCCAGGCCGTGCGCCTGCATGAACGCAGCCGCTTTGTGCACGAAGGCGGGCGCTGGTTGTACGTGGACGGCGACCAGCGCTGAACACCTGAGCCGCCCTGAAGGGGCCGCGCAAGCTCAGCCTTTATCATGCGGGTATGAAATTTCAAGCTGTTTTATTTGACTGTGATGGTGTGCTGGTGGACAGCGAGGCCATCACCAACGGGGTTCTGCGCGACATGCTGGAGGAGTCCGGCTGGAGCCTGACGCCGGCGCAATGCATGGCCCAATTTGTTGGCAAGGCTGTTCTGGATGAACGTGTGTTGATCGAGTCCCGCATCGGCCGGCCCCTGACCGAGGAATGGTTGCTGAGCTTTCGCGAGCGCCGTAACGAGGGGCTGGTGGCGTCGCTGCAGCCGATCGAAAACGCCGTGGCCTCGGTCGCCAGAATCCATGCCCAGTACGCCGGCCGCATTGCCTGCGCCTCCGGCGCTGACCGTTTCAAGGTGGAGATGCAGCTCGACATGTGCGGGCTCATGCCTTATTTCAAGGGCAATATCTTCAGCGGCCATGAAATGCCGCGCTCCAAGCCGGCCCCTGATGTGTACCTGGCCGCCGCTGCCGCCCTGGGTGTGGACCCGCGGCACTGTGCCGTGGTCGAGGACACGGTCACCGGCGTGACGGCCGGGGTTGCTGCCGGCGCCACCGTGTTCGGCTACAGCCCGAGCGCAACCGGTCATGGCTCGCCCGAGGCCTTGCTGGAGGCGGGTGCCCGCTTCGTTTTCACTGACATGGGAGCTCTGGTCGAGCTCGTTTAACCGAATTCACGAAACCCCCAGCCGGTGCTAAGCTGCAGGGCTGGACCTTTTTAACCCTCATCACAGACTGAGAGAGCCCTATGCCCGGACTTCTTCCCAACGTTGACCCTGATGGTCTGCTCGAATTTTCGGTGGTCTACACCGACCGTGCGCTCAATCACATGTCCAAGAGCTTTCAGGGCGTGATGACGGACATTTCCAGCATGCTCAAAGAAGTCTATGGCGCGCATTCCGCCGTGCTGGTGCCCGGCAGCGGCACCTACGGCATGGAAGCCGTGGCACGCCAGTTTGCGGCCGGCAAGCACGTGATGGTGATCCGCAATGGCTGGTTCAGCTACCGCTGGACGCAGATTTTCGAGATGGGCCAGATCCCCGCTTCACACACCGTGATCAAGGCTCGCCAGTCAGCCGCCGAAGCACAGGCCCCCTGGGCGCCGGCACCGATTGCCGAAGTGCAGGCCGCCATTGCCCGCGAAAAACCTGCGCTGGTGTTTGCCCCGCACGTCGAAACCTCGGCCGGCATGATCCTGCCCGACAACTACCTGCGTGCCGTGGCCGATGCCGTGCACGCCGTGGGCGGCTTGTTTGTACTGGACTGCATCGCCTCTGGCGCCATGTGGGTGGACATGCAGGCCACCGGGGTGGACTTGCTGGTCTCCGCGCCGCAAAAAGGCTGGAGCAGCTCGCCCTGCTGCGCCATGGTCATGCTCAGCGAGCGGGCCCGCGCTGCCATTGAAGGCACCACCAGCTCCAGCTTTTCCTGCGACCTCAAAAAGTGGCTGCAGATCATGGAGACCTATGAAAAAGGCGGTCATGCCTACCACGCCACCTTGCCGACAGATGCGCTCACACGTTTGCGGACCGTCATGAAAGAAACCCAGGCCTACGGTTTTGCCAAGGTCAAGGCCGAGCAGGAGTTGCTGGGCAAAAAAGTGCGCACCCTGTTCGAAGGCCGCGGCCTGCGCAGTGTGGCCGCCGAAGGCTTCAAAGCCCCGGGCGTGGTGGTCAGCTACACCACCGACTCTGATATTCAGTCCGGCAAGAAATTCCTTGAGCAAGGCTTGCAGACCGCTGCCGGCGTGCCCCTGCAATGCGACGAGCGACCGGACTTCAAGACCTTCCGTGTCGGCCTCTTTGGCTTGGACAAGTGGCACCATGTCGACCACACCGTGGCCAACCTGGCAGATGCTTTAGACCGTGTCGGCTTGACTGAAAAAGTGGCCGAAGCCGTCGCCGGCTGACTCTTCGATCCGCGCTGGCAGCGCTTTGACTGGCAGCGCCTTCTTTCTTACAAAGAGTGACTTCCATGAAATGTGCACTGGTGGGTTCCCGGTTTTTTGCGGCTTCAGTTTTTGAGGCGCTGCGTCACGAAGAGGGCATAGAGTTCACCGGCATCGTGGCCCCGGCTGAGGACGATCGTCTGGCCGTGGCTGCGCGTGCTGCCGGCATTGCCTTGCACGTGCTGGAGAATCCCAAAATTGTGCCCGGCCACGCGATTCCCGAGGGCACCGAGCTGATCATTGCCGCCCACACCCATGCCCGAGTGAGTGACGGGGCGCTGGCCCGCTCGCGCTTGGGCGGCGTGGGTTACCACCCCTCGTTGTTGCCCAGACACCGCGGCAT
>JBIKHR010000213.1:0-5479 GCA_044362035.1 Polaromonas sp.
CGCCACTACCGGCTTCACCGGCAAGGGTGGCGTAGCCACTTTGGCGATCACCCGGATGTTCACGTTTTCAACGGGCTCGTTTTCGGCTTTATGGGCGTAGGTCCGAAAATGCTCCTGGTGAAAGGCCTGCGCCATCAGTTGCAGGTCGGGCGGCGCAGCAGCGTCAACCGGCACGGTCAGTTCAAAAGCCTGGCCAACATAACGCAAGTCGGCATAACGTTGAATAACGATGTCGCTGCGAACAAAGCCCTCGGACTCCAGCGCGCCCACGGCCGCAGCCGCTAAGGCCTCAAAGGCCTGCGCAAAGCCATCTGAATTAAGCTCAGACAATCGACCGGGAAAGGACTTGACAAGCTCTTGCTCATGGTCTGCCACCAGCAGTCCGTGCGCGCTCAGTACTCCGGAATTAAGCGGCACGATCACCCTTCGCATTGACAGTTCCCGAGCGATGGCCGCAGCCACAATGGGGCCGTTGCCGCCAAAAGCAATCAGCGTGTAGTCGCGCGGGTCGCGACCGCGGTAGGTCGACACTGATTTGACAGCCCGCACCATGTTCGCCACTGCCACGGTCAGCGCGCCATGTGCTGCATCTTGCAATGACTTGCCAAGCGGCACCCCTATTTGATCGCGCACCGCCTCGCGTGCCGCGTCTGGGCTGAGTTTGAGCGCGCCGCCCACCAAATAGTCAGGGTTGATGTAGCCCAGGGTCAGCAGCAGATCGGTCACGGTGACTTGCTGGCCGCCCCGGCCATAGCAAATCGGACCGGGTTCAGAGCCCGCACTGTGCGGCCCAACCTTCAGTGCACCACCCTTGTCAAACCAAATATGACTGCCGCCACCGGCCCCAATTTCTGACACATCAATAAACGGCAGCTTGATGGCATAACCTGCGCCTTTTACCAACTTGCTTGACAAATTGATACCAGCGCCAATTTCAAATTCACTAGTTTTACTTGGCTCAGCATTTTCAACAATTGCCGTTTTTGCCGTAGTGCCACCCATGTCCAGCGTGATGATGTTGGGAAGTTGGAGTTCTCTGGCTGCGCGTGCAGCCGCAATCACGCCCGCCGCTGGGCCAGACTCAACCAAGTAGGCCGGCTTGGACATAGCAGCGTGTATGCTCATTTGCCCGCCACCCGATGTCATGACATGCAGTGACTTACCTATACCCAATGTGGAGAGCCGCTGCATCAGCGTTTGCAGGTAGCGGTTCATCACAGGCCCGAGATAGGCATTGACCACCGTCGTGCTGGTGCGCTCATACTCCCGGATTTCAGGCAATATTTCAAATGAGCATGTGACAAATACATCGCTGCCAAAGACGCCTAGAACAATCTCTTTGACACGCCGTTCGTGATCCGGATTGGCATACGAGTGCAACAAGCAGATCGCAACAGCCTCGACACGGGCGTCTTTGAGTCTATGCGCCGCAACTCGGACCGAAGCCTCGTCCAGCTCCAAGCGCACTTCGCCGAGCGGACCCATGCGTTCAGAAACTTCCATGCGCAGCTCACGCGGCACCAGTGGTTTGGGCTTGACGTAGTCCAAGTTGTACAAATCTGGCACTCGCACCCGGCGGAATTCCAGCACATCACGAAAACCCAGTGTCGTGATCAGGCCGGTGCGTGCCCCCTTGCCCTCCAACACGGCATTGGTGGCCATTGTGGTTGCATGAACCACGACATCAACCTCATCTGCGCCAATACCGTTCTCTTGCATCAACTCCTGAACACCGCGGCAACTGCCCAGGCTGTAGTCTTCCGGTGTGGATGATGTCTTTTTAACAAAAATTGCACCGTCGGTGCCTGTAGCCACGATATCCGTGAATGTCCCGCCAATATCAATACCGACGCGAAACTGTCTTTTGGGCAAGTGGACGGCAGAGTGGGCAGCTTCGGTCATTAGGGTAATGCGCCTGTACTAAAAGGCCTGATTCTTTCGATGCCCCTAACCGATGTCCAATCTTTATTTTGGATTTAACTGATAAAAATTTATGATGAAACGTTTTCTTGCCCCAGGTAATCCTGCGCCACAGCGATGGCCATGTCTGCCACGATCCTGTTGAGCGGGCTCATCGATTTGTCGCGGTAACACACGTAAAAATCCAGTCGCGGCAGTTCGCAGACAACATCGAGTTGGCGAAGGCGCCTTTCCTTCAATTCGCGTTGCACGACTACGCTCGGCAGCACGCACACGCCTATGCCACTGAGTGTCATCCGGACGATAGCCGCAATCGCAGAGCTGCCAAATATGCGACCATGCGGCAACCCAGCAGTGTTGAGCAATTTATCAATTGCCACATAGACCGGCGAACCGCGGCGAAATGAAATGATGGGCCAAGCTGCCAAATCTTCCAGTTCGATCCGCGTGCAAGGCAGTGGCAGGTCAATGTCGGCAAACCAATCCAGCGTATAGGCACAAAGGGGCCGGCACAAGATATCCTCCGCCGAGCTTGGATGGTGCATAAACGCAACATCAAGCCTGTCACTGATCAAGGCCCGTTGTAAATTAGGTGTCGAATCCACCTCGATGTCCAGGGTTACCTCAGGAAATTCCTTGGCAATCCGCTCTACCAAGTCGGTCAGCCAAGTGTGCGCAACGGTTTCGGGTACGCCGAGCCGCAAAATGCCGTTGACCGAGGGCGCCTCCCCAAAGGCCCGCTGCATGTCGCTACGCAGCGCCAACATGCGTTCCGCATAGGCCAGAAGCTTCAGTCCCGCGACGGTGAGTTCGGCCCGCCGAGGCCGACGATCAAAAAGCCGGGCACCCAGGGTGTTTTCCAGCAGGGCGATTCTTGCTGAAATAGCCGGCTGAGTGGTGTTGAGTATTTCGGCAGCCAGGTTGAACTTACCCGAGGTGGCAACCGATACAAAAGCCTCAAGGTTTCGAAAGTCGATCATGGGGTCATGTCTCGTGTGAAGTGCCCGCGTTCATTTTATGGGGCGCTGGTATTTGCGATCACCGGCCTGCCACCAGTTGGCATTTGCGATAAACAAAAATGATGTGTCTGATCTAAAGATACGATTGGACCCTTGTCCTGGGGTCGCTGAGAATTTAAAAATTCATCCTATAGTTCTCGACGATTTACTCATTATTTACTTTGGAGAAGGTCACATGCTCAAGCTCTTTTTTTGGAAGATGACTCTGGCCAAATTGGTCGGCCTCTTGTCAATAGTAATCCTTGTCACGGGCGCACAAGCCCAAAGCAAATACGACAAGGTGCTTCAAGAAAAAAAATTGGTAGTTGGCACCCAGGAAGGGACTGCACCTTACGGATTTGTCAATGAAAAGGGTGAGCTCGATGGTTGGGCCTACGAGCTCAGCAAGTCTCTGCACGCCGTGCTGGAGAAGAAGATGGGCACCAAGATCGAGATTGAGTTCCGTAAAGTAACCCCTGGAACGCGCATCCCCTTGGTTGTGAATGGCTCGCTTGACTGGGCTCTGGGGTCTACTGGCATATCCGTAGACCGCCTGCAAGTGGTGGATTTCTCCATGGTCAACAACACGGCGTGCGTCAAGATGCTCAACCGTAAGAGCATGAACATCAAGGAGATCAAGGACTTGGCGGGTAAGCGCGTCGGAGTCACCAGCGGCAGCGTGGAGGAAAAGCTGATCACCGAACTTGGCACCAGCGGCAGAGTCAAACCTGCACCACAGGTGGTGGCATTTTCGACCCACGCGGTGGGTTTTCTGGCTTTGGAGCAAAAACGTACCGATGTGCACGTCACGCTTGACTCGGCGCTATTGTCTTTACAGGTGAAATCGAAAAATCCCAACGAATGGACCGTTCATGGACCAGATATTTTCTGCACCATTAGTGGCATTATTCTTCCGCAGAACGACTCCAAATGGCGCAATACAGTCAACAACGCCCTTTGCTACCTGATCGAAACCGGCGAGTACGACAAGCTCTATGACGTATGGTTTGCCGGCAAGTCACCCAAGGCCGGTTTCCCGCTGCCGCAATCAGCCAGAACCAAGTCCCTCATGCGCGACCAATGCCCTTTTGGCATCGACACCTGGCTACCCAAGACCTAACGTTCCTTTGAACCTGGAATTGCAAGACTGACAGAAAGGCGATGATGCCGACTTATTCTTTTGCCAAACGTGTGGAGAAGCTCAGCTACTCATCCTCGATGGCTGCCATGCGAAAAAACCGGGAGCTTCGTAAGAACGGTATCAAAGTCCATGACTTTGGCAGCAAATTCGACACGCCACAGCACATCAAGGCCGCGGCGGTTCAATACCTGGAGTCGCCGGCTGCATCGCTTTACGCCGACTCCCGGGGCTTGCAAGAGTTTCGGCTGGCCATCGCGCGCAAGCTGCTTCGCGAAAATGCCCTGTTGGTTGACCCTGAGACTGAAATTACCGTCTCACCTGGTGGCAAGCAGGGAATTCTGACCACCCTGCTGGCTCTAGTTGACAGGGGCGATGAGGTTTTGGTGGAGGATCCGGGCTGGTTCGCTTTCGAGCCCATGGTACGCATCTCAGGTGCTAAGCCTGTACCGCTGCCCTTGCGCGAGCAAGACGGCTTTCGGTTCAGCATGGACGACCTGGTCAAACGCATCACACCGCGCACGAAAATGTTGATCCTGTGTAACCCGCACAACCCGACAGGGCGCGTGTTTGACCGCGTTGATCTGGAAGCCATCGCCAAGGTCGCGATCGAACACAACCTGCTGGTGCTGATGGACGAGGCTTATGAGCATTTTCTTTTCGATGGGCTGCCTCACATCAGCTTGGCGACTTTGGATGGCATGCGGGACCGCACCATCACAATCCAAACGGCAAGTAAAACCTTCAACATGTTTGGGTGGCGGGTAGGCTGGATCGTGGCACCCGCCGCGATCAGTGAAAAAATCCAGCTGATCACTTCGCATTCGTTTTCATGTGTCACGTCGTTCGCTCAGGCGGGTGCAGCAGCTGCATTGGACGGTGATATTGTGCAAGGCAAGTTTGGAATTGCTGAACTTGTCAAAGGCTACCAAGAACAACGCGATGCTTTCATGGCTGGGTTACGCGGTATGCCCGGTGTGAGTTGCGTGGCACCCAGAGGTGCTTACTTCGTCTTCCCCAGGTTCAAGGGTTTCCATCTGACTTCTTTGCAGTTAAGCCAGCAGATGATGCAGCAAGCCCATGTCTCGGGCCAACCAGGTTCGGCCTTTGGCAAACGGGGTGAAAACCATATGCGATTCGTGTTCAATGCACCTGTCCAGGAGATCCTTGAAGGCCTGGAAAAACTTGGTGCGTTTCTAAAGACAGTCCGATCCTGAATGCGCTACGAATTCAACTGGGGCATGTTGACCCAGCCTCCCTATTCGGAATGGATCATTGACGGGGTATTGACCACTTTTCATCTCGCGCTGATCTGCTGGGTTCTGGCACTGACATTGGGCATCATGATCGGCGTTTGCCGCGTCAGCAACTCGCGCATTTTGCGGTTTTGGGGCACCGCGTACGTGGAAGTATTCAGAAATAT
>JBIKHR010000214.1:0-5477 GCA_044362035.1 Polaromonas sp.
CACCAGAAACTCAGCCTGCTCCAGGCCATATGCGGCGGCTTGTTCGAGCTTGCCCAGCCTGACCTCAAACTGCCCGCCCTGCATGCCCAGGCCCTGCATGGCGGCCGTGATGGCCTTGGCCAGGGCGGGTGCGGCCTTGTGGCGCGCTTTGGAAATTAGTCCGGCCTCTTGAATGTAGGCGTTATGGGCGAGTGTCGCTGCAGCCTCCAGGCCGGCCAGATCGGTGTCGGCGTCCAGTTTTTTGAGTTCCTGCCGCCAGCCGGCGAGCAGCTCGGGCAGTTCGGCGGGCGGGCGTTTGTAGCGCCGCGCCAGGCTGACCCAGCTGGCAAGCCGTTCGTCCAGCGCGGCGAGGCGCTGCGGCTCCAGCTCGGAATGCCGTGCGTAGCTGTTGAGTGAATGCGCCGCGTCTTCAGCCTGCGCCAGAGCGCTTTGCAGCACCTCCAGCGTGGCAGCGAACTGCGGCTCGATATGCGCTTGCGCCTGCAGCGCCGACAGGGCCCGGGCGAGCTGAGTGGTGGCGCTGTCGTCGGCGTCCTGCAGGGCGTTCAGCGCAGTTTCAACGGCATCACGCAGGGCTTGGGCGTTCGACAGGCGGCTGTGCTGGGTGTTGAGTTCTTCCCATTCGTCGCTGGCCGGCGCGAGCTTGTCGACTTCGCCGATTTGCCAGGCCAGGCGTTCCTGTTCGCGCTGCAAGCTGTCCTGGGCGCTGCGGGCGTCTTCGATGGTCTTTTGCGCCGTGCGCCAGGCTTGCCAGCGCTCGCTGAGCTTGACCAGCGAGACACCGGAAAAAGCGTCCAAGAGGCCGCGCACGGCGTCCGGGCGGGTCAGGCTTTGCCAGGCGTGCTGGCCATGGATGTCAACCAGCTGGTCGGCAATCTCTTTGAGTTGCGTGGCGGTGGCGGGGCTGCCGTTGATCCAGGCCCGGCTCTTGCCTTGCGCGTCGATGGTGCGTTTGAGCAGCAATTCCTCGCTGGCCTGCAGGCCGTTTTCTTCCAGCCACTCCAGCAGCGGGGCGGGGCAGTCAAAGGTGGCGTTGATCTCGCAGCGCTGCGCGCCTTCGCGCACCATGGCGGCGTCTGCGCGCGCGCCCAGTGCCAGTTGCAGTGCGTCAATCAGAATCGACTTGCCAGCGCCGGTTTCGCCGGTGAGCACGGTGAAGCCCCGTGCCAGGTCCAGCTCGAGCGCGCGAACGATCACGAAGTCGCGGAGAAAAATGCTTTTCAGGCTCATGACGCAGTGCTCATCGCAGTTTCAGTAAAGATCAGGCAACGCCTTCGTTCCAGTGCAGCTTTTTGCGCAGGGTGTCAAAGTAGCTCCAGCCGACGGGGTGCAAGAAGCGAACCTGGTGCGCCGATCGTCGCACGATGATGCGGTCGCCGTGCAGCAAACTGGCAAAAGTCTGCATGTCGAAGTTGACGCTCGGGTCGCGGCCGGCCACGATTTCAATGGCGATTTCACCTTGGTCTGACAGCACGATGGGCCGGTTAGACAAAGTGTGCGGCGCGATCGGCACCAGAATCCAGCCGCCTATCGACGGGTGCAACAGTGGCCCGCCGGCTGACAGGGCGTAGGCCGTCGAGCCCGTGGGCGAGGCGATGATCAGGCCGTCGGCGCGCTGATTGGCCACAAAGCGGCCATCGACCTCCACCCGCAGTTCCACCATGCCGGCCGACGCCCCCCGGTTGACGACGACATCGTTCATGGCCGTGGCCTTGAAGACGCATTCGCCGCCGCGCATCACTTCGGCCTGCATCATCCAGCGCGGGTCTTCCTGGTAGTTGCCGTTGAGCATGGGGCCCAATGTGATCTGGTAGTCGTCAAAGGCAATGTCGGTGATAAAGCCAAGCCGGCCTTGGTTGATGCCGACCAAGGGTACGCCGAACTGCGCGAGTTGCCGGCCTATGCCCAGCATGGTGCCGTCACCACCCACCACCAGCCCGAGGTCACACTGCTTGCCAATCTGCGCAACGTCCAGGATGGGATAAGCCGTGATGCCGGTGTTGCTGGCGGTGTCTTTTTCCAGCGCGACTTCACAGCCCTGTTCGGTCAGAAAGCGAGCGATGTCCTCCAGCGCCGACCGTGAACCCTGGGCTTGGTATTTGCCAATCAGGGCGACATGGCGGAATTTGGAGGTCATTGATAAATTACATCACAACCGGGCCACCGGTCTTTCGTAGAATCAGCCACATGTTAGATGACCGTGCCAAGTTATTGCTGAAGGCGCTGGTTGAGCGCTATATCTCCGAGGGACAGCCGGTGGGTTCGCGCACGCTCTCCAAGGCCTCGGGGCTTGAACTGTCCCCTGCCACCATTCGCAACGTCATGAGCGACCTGGAGGAACTCGGCCTGATCGTCAGCCCGCACACATCGGCGGGCAGGGTTCCCACGGCCAAGGGTTACCGGCTGTTCGTGGACACCATGCTGACCATGCAACCCGGCCACCTGGGCGTAGGCGGCATGGGCTCCCAAATACTGGCCCCCGACCAGCCCCAGAAAGTTCTCAGCAACGCCGCCCACATGCTGTCTAGCCTGTCGCAGTTTGTGGGAGTGGTGATGGCGCCCAAGCGCACGTCGGTGTTCAGGCACATTGAGTTTTTGCGGCTCTCGGAGCGGCGTTTTCTGGTCATCATCGTCTCGCCGGATGGTGACGTGCAAAACCGTGTCATCTTCACCGAGACCGATTTCACCCAGACACAACTGGTTGAAGCGGCAAATTTCCTCAACTCCCACTACACCGGCATGGCCATCGAAGAGGTACGCGAGCGGCTCAAAAACGAAGTCGAAGCGCTGCGCGGCGAGATCGCCAGCCTGATGCAGGCGGCCGTGCAGGTCAGCTCTGAAGCCATCGAGTCGCGTGACGAGGTGGTCATTTCAGGCGAGCGCAACCTGCTCACAGTGAGCGACTTTTCTGGTGACATGGGCAGCTTGCGCAAGCTCTTTGATTTGTTCGAGCAAAAAGCCCAGCTCATGCGCCTGCTCGATGTCTCCAGTCGCGCCGAAGGCGTGCGGATCTACATTGGCGGTGAAAGCCAGGTCATCCCCTACCAAGAGCTGTCTGTGGTGACCGCGCCCTACGAGGTGGACGGCCAGGTGGTGGGCACGCTGGGTGTGATCGGCCCGATGCGCATGCCCTACGAAAAGATGATCCAGATCGTGGACATCACCTCCAGGCTGGTGAGCACCGCGCTCAGCCACAGCAAATAAAGCTGGCCTCAGACATCTTGAGCTTCCATTGAAGCGTCCCTGTGTCGGCACCAAGTTGAGTCGCCCGACCATTACAATCCTGCTTGTGATGGGGCGTTAGCTCAGTTGGTTAGAGCAGAGGACTCATAATCCTTTGGTCGACAGTTCAAGTCTGTCACGCCCTACCATTTACGCAGATTTATAAGCTACAATTTGAGGCTCAGCGGCTGTAGCTCAGTTGGATAGAGTACTTGGCTACGAACCAAGGGGTCGTGGGTTCAATTCCTGCCAGCCGCACCAGACGGATGCCCCGGAACAGCAATGTTCCGGGGCTTTTTCGTTTCTGGCTTTGCCCGCCAATGCTATTCTGGCCATTTCATCCATTGCGTCATGAGCCCAGCCAATACTGCAGAGACAGACTCGGACGAGGACACACCGTCCTTGCCGCCGCTGCCTGCGGGCGTGCGCAACTACATCACGCCTGCGGGGTATGCAAGGCTCAAAGCGGAATTGTTTGAGCTCATCGACACCGAGCGACCCAAAGTAGTGGACATTGTTCATTGGGCCGCCAGCAACGGCGATCGCTCTGAAAACGGCGACTACATCTATGGCAAAAAACGCTTGCGCGAGATCGACCGGCGCATCCGCTTTCTCACGCAGCGCCTCGAACTGGCCGAGATCACCGACCCGTCAGTGCACCACGGGCGTGACCAGGTTTTCTTTGGCGCGACGGTGGTGTATTTGGTGGATGGCCAGGAAGAGCGTTGCGTCACCATCAAGGGCGTTGACGAGGCCGACAGTGCTGCCGGTGAGATCAGTTGGGTCTCACCGGCCGCCAGAACGCTGCTCAAGTCCCGCGTGGGCGATGAAGTCAATTTGCGCACGCCGTTGGGCGTGCAGGTGCTGGAGGTGCTCGACGTGCGCTATCCGGCACCCGCTTAAATTCCGGGCTTGACCCTTTGAACGCGAAGCACCGAACTTGTGCGTTTGACACCGCGGATGATGTCCGCCAGATGGACCCGGTCGCGCACCGACACGCCAAAGCGTAACTCTGCCGCGTCTTGCGTTGATTCCTGAGCCATCTCGACTTGCGTGATGTCGGCTTCAGCGGCAGCCAGTGCCGCGGCCACGCGGGCCAGCACGCCCTTGCCGTTGGTCACTGTCACCAGCAGACAGGTCTCAAAAAGCCGCACAGGCTCGTCAGACCAGTCCACAGCAATGAAACGTTCGCTGTCACGGTGCACCAGCCGCTTGGCCACGGCGCACTCGTCGGTGTGTACCACCAGGCCTTCGCCGCGCCCGAGGTAACCCATGATGCTGTCGCCGGGAATGGGCTTGCAGCACTTGGCAAACTGCACGGATGCGCCCTCGCTGCCATCCAGCAGCAAGGCGCCTTGCGACACCGATTCGTGCGCGGTAAAGCGGGCGTGGCTCATCAGCAGGGCATCGGGCTTTTCGCCGGTTTCGGCCAGCAGTTTGACGATGCGCTTGGCCACGATGCTGGCAATGCGTTTGCCCAGGCCGACATCAGTCAGCAAGTCGGCGCGTGTGCGGTTGCCGCTGAAACGCAAAATCTTTTCCCACAGGACGCGGCTCTTTTCGTCGTCTTGCGGCAGTTTGTCGATGCCTTCGGCGCGCAGTGCCTGGGCCAGCATTTTTTCGCCCAGGTCTTGCGATTCGGTCAACGCCATGGTCTTGAGGTGATGACGGATTTTGGAGCGAGCGCGGCCTGTCCGTACAAATCCCAGCCAGGCCGGGTTGGGATTGGACACTGGCCCTGTGACGATCTCGATCACGTCGCCATTGTGCAGTTCGGAACGCAGCGGAACCTGTTCACCGTTGAGCTTGGCTGCAACGGCTCTGTCCCCGACATCGCTGTGAATCGCGTAAGCGAAATCGACGATGGTCGCGCCGCGCGGCATGGCCATGATTTTGCTTTTGGGTGTGAACACATATACCGCATCAGGGAACAGATCGATCTTGACGTGGTCCCAGAACTCGGCAGCATCACGGGTTTCGTGCTGAATGTCCAGCAGCGACTGAAGCCACTGCGTGCCCAGGCGTTGCGATGCATCGCTGTCAGGGTCTACCGCCTTGTATAGCCAGTGCGCTGCCACGCCGGACTCGGCCACCACGTGCATGGCCTCGGTCCGCATCTGAAACTCGATGTTGGTGCCGAATGGGCCGATCAGCGTGGTGTGCAGAGATTGGTAGCCATTGATCTTCGGGATCGCAATGTAGTCCTTGAAGCGGCCTGGCATCGGCTTGTAAAGCTGATGCAGCACACCCATGGC
>JBIKHR010000215.1:0-5452 GCA_044362035.1 Polaromonas sp.
GACAAATTGGCTTGCTTAAATTGACTTAGCGCACCATATCACGGCATATAAAGCGCTGTATTGGGGTTTGTATGCATGTATCAGAGCTTGACAGCGGGCGAGTTGTCAAACAAAGTTGCCCTACGCGAGCGGTCTTGCAAACAGCCTGCCGCCCGCGGTCAGCGGGTCGGGGCGTTTCCCGACCCATCCGAATTCACTCATGCCGGAGTTTTTTGTATGAAGCCATCCTCGTCATCCCCACGCAACCCTGGCCGTCGCCAGGTTCTCCAAGGTTTTGCCGGCGCCGCAGCGCTGGCTGGGCTGGGTGCAGGCGGCAACGCCTGGGCCCAGGCCGGCAAAGAAGCGCCCGCTCTGGCCAAAATGGTGGCAGACGGCAAATTGCCACCGCTGGCCCAGCGCGTGGGCAGCAACCCGCTGGTGGTCAAGGCCGACAAGGTCGGCGCCTACGGCGGTGCACTGCGCCGCGGCCTGCGCGGCAGCGCCGACCACAACGGCATTTTGCGCATGGTCGGCAACCAAGGCCTGGTACGTTGGAATCTGGCTTTCACTTCCGTGCTGCCCAATGTGGCCCACAAGTGGGACGTCAACGCCAATTCCACGGAGTTCACCTTCCACCTGCGCAAAGGCATGAAGTGGTCCGACGGCAAGCCCTTCACCGCTGATGACATCGTTTTTTCCATCGAAGACTGCGCCAAGAATTCCGAGCTGTACAAGTCTGTGCCCTCCACACTGGTGATTGCCGGCAAGCCCTGCCAGGTCAGCAAGATTGACGAGGTCACAGTCAAGTTCACTTTTGCCTCGCCTTACGCCTTGTTTCTTGAGCAAATGGCCACGCCGCTGGGCCAGTACCCAACGCTTTTTCCCAAGCACTATTGCAGCCAATTCCACCCCAAATACAACCCGCAGGCTGCAGACCAGGCCAAGGCGGCCAACATGTCTGACTGGGCTCAGCTGTTTCGCGCCAAGTGCGGTGACATCGAGATCCCTTCTCGCTGGGGCAACACTGAAAAGCCGACCATTGATCCATGGGTTGTTACCGAGGCCTACACCGGCGGCGCCACGCGAGTGGTCATGCAGCGCAACCCGCATTTCTGGCAGGTGGACCAGAACGGCCAGCAGCTGCCCTACATCGACAGCCTGAATTTCAGCATTGCACAAGATGTGGAATCACTGATGTTGGCCGCACTGTCGGGCAACCTGGACATTCAGGAGCGCCACATTGATTCGCTGCAGAACAAGCCGACCCTGTCGCAGAACATGCAAAAAGGCGGCTACCGCCTGATCGAGCTGATCGCCTCGGGTGCGCAGCAGGTTCAGATCTACCTGAACATGACGCACAAGGACCCGAAAAAGCGCGAGATGTTTGCCAACAAGCAGTTCCGTCAGGCGCTGTCGTTGGGCATCAACCGCAAGGAGATCATTGACCTGGTTTACCTGGGCCAGTCCAAGCCCTACCAGACCGGCCCACGACCTGGCCACCCCTGGTATCACGAGAAACTGGCCACCCAGTTCACCCAGCATGACCCGAAACAGGCCAATGCGATTCTGGACAAGATCGGCTACGCCAAGCGCGATGCGCAAAAGTTCCGCCTGCGCCCTGACGGCGAGCGCGTGTTCTTTGCCATCGACGTGATCCCGACGCTCTACCCGGACGCTGTCGATACGCTGGAGCTGATCAAGCGCCACTGGGCCGACATCGGCGTGGACATCAAGGTCAACACCCTGGAGCGTGCGCTGTACTACACGCGTGGCGACAGCAATGACCATGATGCGGCCACCTGGCCCGGCCCCGGCGGCCTGGACCCGATGCTCGACTCGCGCGACTACTTTGCCCAGCATCCGCAAGGTTCCCGTTACGCGATTCCCTGGACCCAGTGGTATGTCTCGGGAGGCAAAGACGGCCAGGAGCCACCGGAAAGCCAGAAAAAACGCATGAAGCTGTTTGACGATGCACGCGCCACCGCAGACCTGAAAAAACGCGGCGCCCTGATGAAAAACGTCTTCGACTTGACCGCCGATGCGTTCGAGACGATTGGTGTTTGCCTGGCGGTGAACTCCTTCGGCATTGCACGCAACAACCTGCAAAACGTGCCCAAGTCCTATCCGAACGCCTGGTCATGGCCGAACCCCGGCCCGGCGCTGCCGCAGCAGTTCTTCTTTAGCAAGAGTTAAGGCGCAGCCTTGCCCCTGAGGCGCCCGCAGACCATTCGCCCGCCGGGCAGATGGTCTGCGTTGTGCTTGCATGCCTTTTATAAGAACCGCGGAAATTCCTCATGTTTAGATTCATCCTTTGGCGCATGGTGTGGATGCTGCCCTTTCTGGTAGCCATCAGCTTCATCTCCTTTGTGCTGATCCAGTTGCCGCCGGGCGACTACGTCACCACCTATATCGCCACGCTGGCCGCCTCCAACGAGATCGTGGACCAAAACACCGCCGCCGATCTGCGCTCCCGCTTCGGGCTGGACCAACCGATGATCGTTCAGTACTGGAAGTGGATCAGCAACATCGTTCTCTATGGTGACTTCGGCCTGAGCTTCGAGTGGCAGCAACCCGTCTCGGAGTTGATCTGGGAGCGCATGTCGCTAACGCTCGTACTGACTTTTTCAACACTGCTGCTGACCTGGGGCATCGCGCTGCCGATCGGCGTTTTTTCCGCCGTCAAGAAATACTCCATTGGTGACTATGTTGTTACCTTTTTCTCTTTCCTGGGGCTGGCAGTTCCCAGCTTTTTGCTGGCGCTGGTGCTGATGTACTTTGCCGCGGTGGAGTTCGGTCAGAGCGTGGGCGGGCTGTTTTCTGAGCAATACCAGAACGCCCCCTGGAACTGGGACAAGTTCATCGACTTCCTGCAACACCTGTGGATTCCCGTGGTCATCCTGGGTGTCTCAGGCACCGCCAGCCTGATCCGGGTGATGCGCGCCAACATGCTCGACGAGTTGAACCGTCCCTATGTGACCACCGCACGCGCCAAGGGCCTGTCCGAGTTCACGCTGCTGGTGAAGTACCCCATGCGACTGGCGCTCAACCCGTTTATCTCGACCATCGCCTGGCTGCTGCCCAACCTGGTGTCGGGTTCGATCATCGTCGCCATCGTGATGAGCCTGCCCACCGCCGGGCCGCTGCTGCTGCAGTCACTGATGAGCCAGGACATGTACCTGGCCGGCGCTTTCATCTTGCTGATTTGCGCCCTTACCGTGGTGGGCTCGCTGATCAGCGACATCCTGCTGGCGCTGGTCGATCCGCGTATCCGCCTTGAATGAACCGGGCTCAACAGAAATGACTTCTCTCGCAAGCAACTCCGCCGCCGACACCGGCGCCAGCCGCCTGGCCGTTGCCTCCCAATGGCAACTGGTCTGGTGGGCATTCAAAAAACACCGGCTGGCCATGGTCTGTCTGGTGGTCACCATCGCGCTGTACGTCATCGCGGTGGTGCCGGGGCTTTTCGCCGTCAACGACCCGGAGCAGCAAAACCGGCGGGCTATTTTTCATCCGCCGCAGTCCGTCCATATCGTGGACACCCAAGACGACGGCTCCTGGGCGCTGCGCCTGTACATCCATCCCTACCAACTCAAACGCGACCCGGTCACACTGGCTTCGATCTACGAGCCGGACACCAGCCGCAAGGTTTACCTGCAACTGTTCGGCGAGGGCTACGAATACACCGTAATGGGTCTCTTCAAAACCCGGACACACTTGCTGGCATCCCAGGACGCCAGCCAGCCCTTGTTCTTGTTTGGCGCCGACCGGCTCGGGCGCTGCGTCTACAGCCGCATCATGCAAGGCACGCAAATTTCGCTGTCGGTCGGCTTGCTTGGCGTTTTCCTGTCGCTGTTCCTGGGCATCGTGCTGGGCGGCATCTCGGGCTACTACGGTGGCAAAACAGACTTCGTGATCCAGCGCGTGATTGAGCTGGTGCTGTCGCTGCCGACCATCCCCATCTGGCTGGCGTTGGCCGCGGCCTTGCCGCAGGACTGGCCGGCCATCATGCATTACCTCATGATCACGGTCATCTTGTCACTGACCGGCTGGGCGCAACTGGCACGGGTGGTGCGCGGCCGCTTCCTGAGTTTGCGCACCGAAGAATTTGTGACTGCGGCACGGCTCGATGGCGCGTCTGAAGGGCGCATCATCTTTCGCCACATGCTGCCGAGTTTCTCGAGCCACATCATCGCCTCGGTGACGCTGGCAGTGCCGGCCATGATCCTGGCTGAGACCTCGCTGAGCTTTCTGGGTCTGGGCCTGCAACCGCCCACCATCTCCTGGGGCGTGCTGCTGCGCGAGGCGCAGAACATCCGCTCCATTGCCACCGCACCCTGGCTGTTTGCGCCTGGCGCGGCCGTGGTGCTGGCCGTGATTGCGCTGAATTTTTTAGGCGATGGCCTGCGTGACGCATCTGACCCGTACAACAAATAATGACCACATCGAACTCCCCATCGACCACGGCACTGCTGTCGGTGCGCAACTTGAGCACCCACTTTGCGGTGCGCAACGGCATCATCAAGGCGGTTGACGACGTGTCCTTTGATGTCGAACACGGCCAGACGCTCTGCGTGGTCGGCGAAAGCGGCAGCGGCAAAAGCGTGACGGCGCGCTCGATCCTGCAAATCGTTGACGAGCCCGGGCGCATCATTGGCGGCTCCATGCTGTTCAACCCGCCCGGCGGCGCATCGGTGGACCTGGCCAAGCTGCATCCGCGCAGCAAGGAGATTCGGCAGGTCCGCGGCTCGGCGATTGCGATGATCTTCCAGGAGCCCATGTCCTCCCTGTCGCCGGTGCATACCGTGGGCAACCAAATCACCGAGGTCCTGAAGCTACACCGCAACATGTCCAAGGCCGAAGCCCGAGCCCGCTGCATCGAACTGCTGGGTCAGGTGGAAATTCCCAACCCGGCACTGGCCATCGACCGCTACACCTTTGAGTTCTCTGGCGGCATGCGCCAGCGCGTGATGATCGCCATGTCGCTGGCCTGCAACCCGGCGCTGCTGATTGCCGACGAGCCCACCACCGCGCTGGACGTGACCACGCAAGCCGAGATTTTGGACCTGATACGCCGGCTGCAAAAATCGCACGGCATGGCCGTGATGTTCATCACCCACGACATGGGCGTGGTCGCTGAAATCGCCGACCGCGTGATCGTGATGAACCACGGCAAAGTGGTCGAGAACGGTCCGGTAGACCAGATCTTTCACAGCCCGCAGGACGACTACACGCGCATGCTGATCGGCTCGGTGCTCAAGCTTGGACGCAAAGCCGAACTGCGCGTAGCGCGCGCCGAGTTGCGCGCCGATGCCCTGCCCATTCTCGAAGTGCGCGACCTGGCCATGCATTTCACCCAAGGCAAGAACCTCACCAAAGCTGTGGACGGCGTGTCGCTGTCGGTGCTACCGGGCGAGTCGCTGGGCATTGTGGGCGAGTCCGGTTCGGGCAAGACCACCATGGGCCGCTGCCTGCT
>JBIKHR010000216.1:0-5431 GCA_044362035.1 Polaromonas sp.
TTCATTCGATTTACAAATTTTGGATTTCCTTTTATTAACTCCTCATGGAAAAAACATGTTGGATACAAAGGTAATATATTTTTTATTTTTATGTTTGGAGCGAATTTCTGAGATGCCCAGTCTGTCGCTGCATATAAAGACAGAGATGCACCATACGATAGGCCCATGATGGAGATGTTGTTAGGATCAACGTCGTTTCTGGACGCAAGGTAGTTAAGTGATGAAAAAACCTGTGATAGATGGTTAAGCGGATGTTCAGATGTTGTTGCGAACATTCTTGGCTCAATGCTTAAGATATTATTTTTTGCAAAGAACTCGGCGTATTGATTCGTCGTATTTGCTTTCCATCCACCTTTGTGATGAAGGATCACAATTGCACGTTTTCTATTTGCGCCTGAAGGTTTTGTGATCTTTGCTTCAAATTGCTTGGTTACATTGTCTTTGTCGACATAATTCAATTGCACAAGTTCCTGTGCAATTGACACATGTAACCAAGTGGCGATAAGTGCAAGCGTAATAATTTTTTTCATTAGATTATCAACATTCGGTTTATATAGTTGAATGAGTTTTATTTGTCGAAATTCTAATGAGTTTCCCTGGTGAATACAGCCTGCCAAATGCAAGCTTGGGGCTCTCAACAGTCGACTATCAACGTGCCTGTGTTTGGGTTGTGGCGCGATTGACCTTGATGGCCTGCCCCAGCTCAATCACCGCCATGGCGTAGTAGCTGCTCCAGTTGTAGCGGGTGATGACGTAAAAATTGTCGGTGCCGGCCACGAAGCTGGGCGCGTTGGGGCCGTTGAGCAACTCGATCAGTGCCAGCGGTCCTTTGTGCTGCAGGGCTTCGCCTTCGAGTACCGCGCCTTTGGCGGTAAAGCTGGCCACGCTGAAGGTCGGCAGGATGTCCGGGGTCATCAAGGCGTCCATGTCCAGGCGGGCTTTGTCAAAGCTCACCGGGTAATGCGTGGGCATGCCGGTTTGCCAGTTGAAGGCCTTGAAGTAACTGGCCACCGAGCCAATGGCGTCAGCCGGGCTGTTCCACAGGTCGATCTTGTCGTCGCCGTCAAAGTCCACCGCAAAGCGCACCCAGCTCGAGGGCAGGAATTGCGGTAGACCCATCGCGCCGGCATAGCTGCCCAGCGCCAGCATCGGGTCTGTGCCCAGGCGGTTTTGATGGCTTAAAAACTGCTCGATTTCACGTTTGAAAAATTCGCTACGTTCGGCCGCGCGCGGGTGCGCGGCCGGAAAGTCAAAGGCCAGTGTGGTCAGCGCGTCCATCACGCGAAAGTTGCCGGTGTTTTGGCCGTAGATGGTTTCCACGCCAATGATTCCGACGATGATTTCTTGCGGCACGCCGTATTCTTTTTCGGCGCGCGCCAGCGTGGCGGCATGGCTTTGCCAGAACTTCACACCGGCGGCAATGCGGGTGTCGTCAATGAAGCGGCTGCGGTAAACCGCCCAGTTTTTGACAAAGGGCTGCGTGGGCGGCTGCATCAGTTTGACCACCGCCGGAATGTGCCGTGCCTGACCGATGGCGCGGCGCACCCAGGCCCGGTCCAGATTGCGCTGTGCGGCCAACTCGTCAGCAAAACGCATGACCTCGGGCCTGCTGGCGTACGCAGTCCCCGCAGCATTGGCCTTGGCTTTGGCTTTGGCACTTTTGCCTGCGCCATGCTGCGCGGCAGTCGCTTTTCGTTTTTTGGCGGCGCTTGGCTTATGGGCTTTGGCGGGCTTGGCGGCCGCAGCGCCGGGGGCGCTTGCCGCTTCAGTGGGCGCAGGCTCTGTCGCTAGGGCGGGGGCGGTCAGGGCCACGCTGATCAAGCCGGCAAGGGTGCCAGCCAGCAGCCGGTCACGAAGCGAGCGCGATGGAAAAGCACGGGAGGGGAGCAGTTGGTTCAAAGAAGTAATCCGGGTAATGGATGTGGTCGGATGGCCCCAGACGGGCACGCCAAGCACAAGAACAAGCCCCGATTTTAGGTGGCTGCGCGGGGTGATTCTCCCCTGAGGCCGTGGTAAGCTGAATTTCGTAAGCGCCTCTGGGCTGACCGGCCTGGCGGCTTGATGTTTGGCTTATTCACTTTCCTGACCCTTATGCCTGCGACTGGTTACTTCACCCATCCGGACTGCCGTAAACATGAAATGGGCCCCGGCCACCCCGAATGCCCGGAACGGCTGGACGCCATCGAAGACCGCTTGCTGATCACCGGCGTGGCTGACGCGCTTGAGCGGCGTGAAGCGCCTGAGGCCTCATTGGTCGACATTGAACTGGCGCATGACCGAATGATGGTGGCGGCGATGCGCGGGCTGTCCATGCAGTTGGCCGAAGAGATCAACGCCGGTGGGCCGCGCTACGCCCAACTCGACCCGGACACCGCGCTCAATGTACACACTTGGAGTGCGGTGATGCGTGCCGCGGGTGCCGTGATGGCCGCCACCGACGCGGTGATGGCCGGTGAAATGGAAAACGCTTTTTGCGCCGTCCGTCCGCCCGGTCACCACGCCTGCCGCGACAAGGCCATGGGCTTTTGCTTTGTCAACAGTGTGGCGGTGGCCGCCAAGTACGCGCTTGAGCGCCATGGCCTGGAGCGCGTGGCCATTGTGGACTTTGACGTGCATCACGGCAACGGCACCGAAGACATCATTCGCGGCGACGATCGCATTTTGATGGTGAGCTTTTTCCAGCATCCGTTTTACCCGTACAGCGGCTCTGACAGCCCGGACGGCAACATGGTGAACCTGCCGGTACCGGCTTACACGCGGGGTCCGGCGGTGCGCGAGTTGATCGAGCATGCGTGGATTCCGCGGCTTGAAGAATTCAAGCCGCAGATGATTTTCATCAGTGCCGGTTTTGACGCCCACCGCGAAGACGACCTCGGGCAACTGGGGCTGGTGGAGCAAGACTACGCCTGGATCACGCAGCGCCTGAAAGACGTGGCCTGGCGCCACGCCCAGGGGCGCATCGTTTCTTCCCTCGAAGGCGGCTACAACCTGAGCGCGCTGGCGCGCAGCGTCGAGGCGCATATCCGCGTGCTGGCCGATCTTTGACGCGGGCCTTGTTGCGCTGCGTTTTTTGCCCTTAGCTAAAGGATTTTTTTGATGGCCAATACCAGCGGTTTTCTGGCCGCTTCCGCTTTTTCGCCTGCTTCGCGTTTTGACAGCCTGGACGGCTGGTTCGTGGCGCTGGTGCAGCCCCCGGCTTTGCTGGAACTGGCGGTGCTGGCCGGATGCATGGCGCTGGCCTGGTTGTTGGCCCGGTTGCTGCGCCAGGCGGCAGGTTTGCATGACCCGCGTTCGATCTTGTTTGGCCGCAAGATTCTGGACGGCGTGATGTTCCCACTGCTGCTGCTGTGCCTGGCTTATGCCGCGCGCGCGCTGCTGGCGGCGCAGATGCCGATCACCGTGTTCAAGGTCGCCGTGCCGGTGCTGGTGGCGCTGGCGGTGATCCGCGTGGGGGTCAAGGTCTTGCAGGTGGCTTTCAAAGAGGCGCCACTGGTGCGTGCGCTGGAGCGAACCATCTCCTGGCTGGTCTGGCTGGTCATGGTGCTGTGGGTCAGCGGCTTGTTGCCGCTCATTCTGGAGGAGCTGGAAACCATCACCTGGCATGTCGGCACCACCACACTGTCGGTGCGCACCATCATTGAGGGGACCCTGACGGCGGGCGCGGTGCTGATTCTGGCGCTGTGGATTTCGTCGGCCATCGAAGCGCGTCTGCTGCGTTCGGCCACCGGCGGTGACTTGTCGCTGCGCAAGGCGGTCAGCAACGCCACGCGCGCGCTGCTGGTGTTTGTGGGTCTGCTGGTGGCGCTGTCGGTGGTGGGCATTGACCTGACGGCTTTGTCTGTGCTGGGCGGTGCGGTGGGTGTGGGCATTGGCTTTGGCCTGCAAAAACTGGCGGCCAGTTATGTCAGCGGTTTTGTCATGCTGGCCGAGCGCAGCGTGCGCATTGGCGACAGCGTGCGCGTGGACGGTTTTGAGGGGCGCATCACCGACATCAATGCGCGTTACACCGTGGTGCGTGCGCTGACCGGGCGCGAGTCCATCGTGCCGAATGAGATGTTCATCAGCAACCGCATTGAAAACCTCTCGCTGGCCGACAGCCATGTGTCTTTGTCGACGGTGGTGTCGGTGGCATATAACAGCGACGTTGACCTGGTGCTGCAACTGCTGACCGAGGCCGCGGCGGGTCAGGAGCGCGTGGTCGTGGAGCCGGCGCCTTCAGCCAACCTCAGCAATTTCGGGGCGGACGGTCTGGAGTTCACGCTCAATTTCTGGATTGCCGACCCGGAAAATGGCCAGCTCAATGTGCGCTCGCTGGTCAATAGCGCCGTTTTAGCGGCGCTGCGAAAACACGCTATAGAGATCCCTTTTCCGCAGCGTGTGATGCATGTCATGGCCCCGACACCGGCAGCGCCTGCACCTTGAGAATCCTTTCTGGCCGGACTCGCCCGGGTGGCTTGGGTTTAGAATAGAACGGTCGTTCTTTTTTGCTTTTCGGGCCCTTTCCCTGCTGACGCAAATTACCCCGCGCCGGGGACTGTAGCCTCTGCCGCATAGAATGCACTGTTGACGTTAACGTCAACCCCGATCAATCACTTTTGGAGACCTCAGATGAAGGTTCTGGTACCCGTCAAACGCGTGGTGGACTACAACGTCAAGGTGCGCGTCAAGTCTGACGGCAGCGGTGTGGACATCGCCAACGTCAAGATGAGCATGAACCCTTTTGACGAAATCGCCGTCGAGGAAGCCACCCGCCTTAAAGAGAAGGGTGCTGCGTCTGAAGTCATCGCCGTCAGCTGCGGCGTGACGCAATGCCAGGAGACTCTGCGCACCGCCATGGCCATTGGCGCAGACCGCGCCATCCTGGTGGACACCTCTGAAGAACTGCAGCCGCTGGCCGTGGCCAAGCTGTTGAAAGCGCTGGTTGAAAAAGAGCAGCCGCAACTGGTGATTCTGGGCAAGCAGGCGATTGACGACGACTGCAACCAGACCGGCCAGATGCTCGCCGCCTTGCTGGGCTGGCCGCAAGCCACCTTTGCCTCCAAGGTCGAGGTCGCTGATGGCAAGGTCATCGTCAGCCGCGAAGTTGATGGCGGGTCTGAGACCCTCTCGCTGTCACTGCCAGCCATTATCACCACCGATTTGCGCCTGAACGAGCCGCGTTATGTGACGCTGCCCAACATCATGAAGGCCAAGAAAAAGCAGATGGACACCTACAAGCCCGAAGACCTGGGTGTGGACGTCAAGCCGCGCATCCAGACCCTCAAGGTCAGCGAGCCGCCCAAGCGCAGCGCCGGTGTCAAGGTGGCCGATGTGGCCGCCCTGGTGGATAAATTGAAAAACGAAGCGAAGGTAATCTGACCATGACCGCTCTTGTCATTGCTGAACACGACAACGCCAGCATCAAGCCGGCAACCCTCAACACCGTGACCGC